>DASSQF010000044.1:0-13631 GCA_035702685.1 Propionibacteriaceae bacterium | reverse complement strand
CGTCGAGCGCCGCGACGAACGCTTCCGGCAGCGACTCGTACGACGTGTCGACGCGTCCGACGAGCTCGACCGCGCGGTCGACGAAGCTGTCGATGCGCGCGAGGGAGGCGGTGGCCTCCCTGAGCGAGTCGGAGCTGTACTCGATCGAGCTGCGGTAGTGGGGGACCGCGAGGTAGAACCGGACGGCCCGGGCGGGGTACTGCGCGGTGACCTCGCTGACGAGCGCGCCGTTGAGCAGCGACTTCGACATCTTCTCCCCGGCCGCGGTGACCCACGCGTTGTGCATCCAGTACCGCGCGAACGGGTGACCGGAGGCGCGGGCTTGCGCGAGCTCGTTCTCGTGGTGGGGGAAGCGGAGGTCGATGCCGCCGCCGTGGATGTCGAACTCGTCGCCGAGGTACTTGATGGCCATCGCCGAGCACTCGAGGTGCCAGCCCGGGCGGCCGCGCCCCCACGGCGTGGGCCACGAGGCGGTGAGCGGCTCGGTGGCCTTGTAGCCCTTCCACAGGGCGAAGTCGCGAGTGTCCCGCTTGCCGCGCGGGTCGGAGTCCTCGGCGGGCACCATGTCGTCGACGCGCTGGTGCGAGAGCTCCCCGTACGAGGGCCAGCTCTTCACGTCGAAGTACACGTCGCCCGACCCGTCCGCCGCGACGTACGCGTGGCCGCGCTCGATGAGCTCGGAGACCATCTCGAGCATCTCCGGGATGTGGCCGGTGGCGCGAGGCTCGTACGTGGGCTGCTCGCAGCCGAGGGCGCGGTACGCGCGGTGCAGCTCGCGCTCGAAGGTGTACGCGTGGGCGAACCACGGCACCCCGGCCTCGGCCGACTTGGCGAGGATCTTGTCGTCGATGTCGGTGACGTTGGCGACGACGGTGACCTGGAACCCGCTGGCTGCGAGCCAGCGCCGCAGGACGTCGAAGACGACCTCCTTGCGGATGTGACCCAGGTGCGGCGACGACTGGACCGTGAGCCCGCAGTGGTAGATCGACACCCGACCAGGGACGACAGTCTCGAGGTCTCTCACCTCGCGGGTGGCGGAGTCGTACAGCCGGAACGTCACGAAGGGGAGTCTAGGGGACTCGCGCCGCGGTACGGCGAGGCCCTACGCGAGGGGTGGGGCGGGTGCCGGCTGTCGGCGGACCCCGGTCGGCCGGGCTCGCGTCAGTCGACGTCGGCGTCCACCGGCACCTTGGCTTCGGCCGCAGCCTTCGCAGCCAGCTTCGCGGCCTTCTTCGCCTTGCCGCCCTTCTTCTTGGAGGCATCCTTGGCCGCCGCCTTCGCGCGCAGCGCCGCGAGGTCGAAGTATGCGGCGCCGACGTCCGGCTCGTCGGCCTCGGCCGCGGCCTCCCACGGGTCGTACGGCGGCGGCTCGTCGACCGCCTCGACGAAGCCCTTCGACGGGTCGTACGGGTCGGCGAGCTGGCGCCCCTCGACGGGAGCCAGGGCATCCGCGGTCATGGCCTCGTCGGGGAGCTTGCGCAGCACGTCCCGTACGTACCCGTGCGTCGCCTCGGTGAGGGGGACGTCGCGGTACTCGCGCTGGGACTGGTACCAGCGGTAGTCGAGCACCTCGTGGAACAGCTGGGCCGGTTCGCGCTTCGCCTTGAGGTCGGTCGGCACGATCGAGATGACCGGCTCGAACACGTCGGTGAGCCACTCGTGGGCGACGATCGCCTCGTCGAGGTGCTGCTGGCCGGTTCGGACGCGGTACGTGTCGAGGTCGTTGAGCAGGCGTCGCGCCTGGTTCTCCTCGGTATCCAGGCCGGTCAGGCGCAGGAGTCGCCGGGAGTGGTGCCCCGCGTCGACCACCTTCGGCTGGATGCGGATGTACGAGGCGTCGTCGGAGGTCTGGATGTCGAGCTCGGCGACGTCGAAGCCGAGCGCGTTGAGGCGTCGTACCCGGCTCTCGATGCGGCCCAGCTCCGAGCCCGAGAACTCCTCGATCCCGGTGAGCTCGGACCACAGCTCGCGGTATCGGGTCTCGACCATGTCGACGAGGTGGAGCGGGTCCAGGCTCTCCTCGAGCATGCCGCCGGCCTGCAGGTCGCAGAAGTCGCCGAAGAGGTTCGTGCGGGCGACGATGAGGTCGTGCTCGCGCTGGCCGGCGGTGAGCTGGTCGTGGAGCTCGCCCGTCTCGGCGTCGACGAGGTAGGCGGCGAACGAGCCGGCGTCGCGGCGGAAGAGCGTGTTCGACAGGGAGACGTCGCCCCACAGGAAGCCGATGAGGTGGAGTCGTGCGAGCAGGACCACCATCGCGTCGATGAGTCGGCTCACGGTGTCCTGGCGGACGCCTGAGGCGAAGAGCGAGCGGTACGGGAGGGAGAACTGCAGGTGGCGGGTGATGAGGATCGGGTCCAGCTCGGTCCCGTCCGCCGCGATCCGCTTCGTGATGACGCCGATCGGCTCCACCGACGGCGTGCCCATGCGCATGAGGTCGTGCAGGAGCCGGTACTCGTGGAGGGCGAGGTGCTCGATGACCTCCTTCGCCGCGTACACGCTCGATCCGACGCGGATGAACCGTACGACGTGGCGGGAGATGCCTCGGGGGAGAGCGACGAGGTGCTCCGTCGGCCACTCGGCGAGCGGCGTTCCCCACGGCAGCGGGATCAGCCGTGAGTCAGGCTTTGCGGACACGAAGCGGGGCACGACTGACAGTGTGCACCAGCGAGCGAAACGACGTGCCGAGCGAGGTACGTGCGGCCGCGGCGTCGTACCTGGTCGCGCGCCCTTCGGCCGAGAATGGGGTTGGTCGCGCAGGCCGCCGGCAGGAAGGAGGGCCCGAAGCCGGATTCGGGTCGGAATGACGTGGTGCTCGAGATCGCCCAGCGGCTCAAGCCGGATTCTGGTCGCCATCGGCCGGTTGGAAGGGTCCCATGACGACCAGAAACTGGCTCGGACTTCCCGAGGGCGCCGCAATCAGGGTCAGACCGACCAGAAAGTGGCTCAGAGGCCCATCGCGCGGGCGATCCGGTCCACGACGACCTGTGGGGTGAGCATGACCTCTTTTGCCAGCCACCGGACGATCCCGTAGCCCAGGTCGCGAAGGACCTGCTCGCGCTCCTTCTCGGCGACATAGCCCAGGGCGTCGCTGTACTTCATCGCGCCGTCGCACTCGCCGACGAGACCCAGGTCGGGCCAGTAGAGGTCCGGGTACAGCGGGCCGACGGGCGTGATGAGCTTGTGCTGGAACAGTGGCGCGGGGAGGCCCGCCAGGTGGAGATGCCCGGCGGTGAGGGACTCGGGGACGGACTCCCGAGCGGGATCGGCCAGGGCCAGTGCGGTGGTGAGGCCTGACCGTCCGTGAGCCTCGGCTGCCTGCGTGAGGAGCTCTCGGGCCGCCCTCGCCAGCCGCGGGTTGGCGTACTGGGCGCGGTGCGCGCGGCTCACCATCGCGTCGACGACCCTGCGCATCGCGGCATCGCACAGGACCAGCGCGTCCGGCAGGTCGCGGCCCGCCGCGAGGTCGACGGCCGTACGCGCGACGGTCGTCACCGCATAGCCCTCCTCGTCGCGGGTCACCTGGGCGGGAGGCAGGTTTCCCCGGTGATGGACGGCCCCGGCGTCACGGGAGCGAGCGCCGGGACCGGGGATGGTCACGGACGGCGCACACTCGTGCCAGCGGTCGAAGCCAGGGTGTGGGAGGGCCCAGACAACCGCAGCGGACTGGTGGCTGATGACTGCTCCGGTGTGCACGACCAGCTCGGCGTGGGCCGCCAGCAGGTGCTTGTCCGGCGGGTCGTCCGGTACGCCCGCGGTCGCGACGAAGACTCCCTGGCGGATGCGTGTGAGAACGCCCGACGCGAGCTGGGTCCGGATCATCCGAGCTGTGATGCCGGTACAGGCCAGCTGGTCGCGACGTGCAGGCTGGAGAGGGAGGACGCACGGGGTCGCGGGGCGCATGCTCACAGCCTGGCGTGGGCAGTGCAGCGAGCGCCCGGCCTCAGCCGCAACCTGTGGACAACTCTCCGGTCGGTTTCCCATGGGACCATGGGAAACCTGCACACCCCACGACGGATTCGTCGCGGGGTGTGCAGGTTTGCCTACAGTCCTTGATGAACCGACGGGGCTGGACCGACTCCCGCGAGGCGAGGGTCAGCACCAGGCGAGGGTCAGCACCAGGCGCTGGGGCCGGCGGAGCCGGCGGCGTACGAGTCGAGGGGCACCTTGCCCTCCGCCCACGCCTCGAGCACCGGCGTGACGATGCGCCAGCAGTCCTCGGCCACGTCGCCCCGCACGCTGAGCAGGGGGTCGCCCTCGAGGATGTGCGACAGGATCTCGCCGTACGGCCGGATCTCGCTCTGGCCCAGCTCGGCGTCGAGGACGGTGGGCTCCAGGCTGAAGCGGTCACCCTCGACGTTCGTCGAGAGCTGCACACGGATGAACTCGGGGGACAGTCCGATGACGACGACGTTGCGGGGAGCCTCGTCGTGGAAGCCGTCCGGTACGTGCGCGATGGGACGGAAGACGACCGTGATCTGGCGTACGCCGTCGCCGAGCGCCTTCCCGCTCCGCAGCGTGATGGGAACGCCCGACCAGCGTGCGTTCCGGATCTCGACCACGACCTCGGCGAGCGTCTCCGTGTTGCGGGTCGGGTCGACGCCCTTCTCCTTGACGTAGTCGGGGACGACCTCGTCGCCCACCTTCCCCGCGGTGTAGCGGGCGCGGCGGGACGCCTTCACCGGGTCGTCCTGCCACAGGTGCGTCGAGCGCAGCAGGTGGGCCATGAGGTCACGGAGCTCGAAGGCGTCGAACGTCGCGAGCTCCTCCATGCAGAGCAGCGCCATGACGAGGAGCAGATGGCTCTGGATCATGTCCTTGAGCGCTCCGGCGCGGTCGTAGTAGCCGGCGCGGCCCTCGAGGGCGAGCGTCTCGTCGTACACGATCTGGATGTTCTCGATGTTCGTCGCGTTCCACACCGGCTCGAACAGGCGGTTCGTGAACCGGAGGCCGACGAGGTTCAGCACGGTCGCCTTGCCGAGGTAGTGGTCGACACGGAAGATGTGCGACTCGGGCAGCGGCAGGTGGGCCAGCAGCTCGTTGAAGTCGTGGGCGCTCTTCGCATCGGTGCCGAACGGCTTCTCGATGGCGAGGTACAAGTCGGCCGGGAGCGAGATGTTCGCCAGCGCCTTGCACGCGGCCATGCTCACCGAGGGCGGGAGCGCGAAGTACAGCACGATCCGACCCGTGAGGCCCTTCATGAGCTTGGCCAGGTCGTCGCCGCTCGACGCGTCGATCTTCGTGTAGCACGTGTCGTCGAGGATGCCCTTCATCTCGGTCGAGGAGCAGCCGCCGTCGGACAAGGCGGCCTTCACCATCTTCCGCCAGGTGTCCTGGTCCCAGTCCTCCGCGGCGGCGCCGACGACGTGCACCTTGACGCTGTGCTCCGCCTTGAGGAGTGTGCCGAGGCCCGGCAGGAGGAGCCGGTGGGTGAGGTCCCCCGAGGCTCCCAGGATCACGAGGTTCACGGCTTCAGTCACGATGCTCCTCCGCTGCAGCTCGGCCGGTAGGCCCTGGTGACGAGCATGCCACGCCCAGACCAACGACTCACGAGGCGCTCAGCTCGGAAACGGGCGACCGGGGCCCCGCCAGACGGCGAGACCCCGGTCGTACCGATCAGTGTCGAGCACTCAGGAGAGGCGCTCCTGGTTCACGTCGGAGAAGACGTGGATGTGCTCGGTGTCGACGCCGAGACGCACCATGCTCCCGCGCTCCGGAGGACGACGCGACGAGATGCGGGCGACGATCTGCTGGGCCTGCAGCTTGGCGTCGTCGTCGAGACCCGCGAGGGTCCCGTACACGTACGCGTCAGCGCCGAGCTCCTCGACGACCGCGACGTCCAGTCCGATGCCCTGGTCGGCCACGATGAACGACTCGGGACGGATGCCGAGGGTCAGCGTCTTCTCGCCCACCGCCTTCGCGAGGACCTCACGCTTCACCGGAACCGTGTAGTCGCCGATGTTCACGCCGCCGTCGACGATCGGGCCGGACATGAGGTTCATGGCCGGGGAGCCGATGAAGCCCGCGACGAACAGGTTGGCCGGCTTGTCGTACAGGGTCAGCGGGGTGTCCACCTGCTGAAGGACGCCGTCCTTCATGACCGCGACGCGGTCACCCATCGTCATGGCCTCGACCTGGTCGTGCGTCACGTACACCGTCGTGACCCCGAGGCGGGTCTGGAGGGCCGCGATCTGGGTACGGGTCGAGACGCGCAGCTTGGCGTCGAGGTTCGACAGCGGCTCGTCCATGAGGAACACCTGCGGCTGACGCACGATGGCGCGGCCCATGGCGACGCGCTGGCGCTGGCCACCGGAGAGGGCCTTCGGCTTGCGGTTGAGGAAGTCCTCGAGGCCCAGCAGCTTGGCGGCCTCGAGCACGCGCTCGGAGCGCTCCTGCTTGCCGATGCCCTGCATCTTGAGCGCGAAGCCCATGTTGTCGGCAACGGTCATGTGCGGGTACAGCGCGTAGTTCTGGAACACCATGGCGATGTCCCGGTCCTTCGGCGGCAGGTCGGTGACGTCGCGGTCACCGATGTAGATGTTGCCGGTGTTGACCTCCTCGAGGCCCGCGAGCATGCGGAGCGAGGTCGACTTGCCGCAACCGGACGGGCCGACGAGGACCATGAACTCGCCGTCGCCGATCTCGAGGCTCAGCTTGTCCACGGCCGGGTGATCCGATCCGGGGTAGACGCGCGAGGCGTCTGCGAACGTGACAGTAGCCACAGAAAATCCTTTCCACGGGCAGGTACGTGCCCGACGATCCGTAGTGGAACGAACGAGGCGCTCTCGCCTCTGGGGGGATCTTCTCACGACCATGTGGCACCGAGGCAACCTCGCGCCCTGATTTTCCGGATCGGCCGGGCCCCGGCCCCCAGGTCAGCGGGACGCAGTCCGGCGGCCCAGCAGCCGGCGACCCGCCCGCCACCAGGCCCGGAGCATGAGCTCCAGAGGACGTCCGGCCTTCGGCAACGGCACCTGTGTCGGATCGAACGTCGTCGTCAGCAGTTCCCCGAGCACGTCGTCGCCGACCACCCGTGCGGCCGCGACACGCCGACGTCGGGCGGCGAGGTACGGGAGGTGGCCCGTCACCCACATCCAGCCCCGGACCTTCTCGCGGCCCCAGCCCTGCCGCACGGCCACCAGCAGGAGCGACAGGTCCAGAGCCAGCAGCGGCAGCGAGAGCAGCGCGAGCGTCGCCGCCTCGTACGTGGTCAGCACGAAGAGGAGCCGGTTGCGCTCGATGTAGAACATCTTCTCGGGGTTGCGGGAGAACTCGTAGTGGTGGAGGACCCCCGCGTCGTGGACTAGCCGGAGCGTCATCCCCCGCTGCCGCGCGCGCCAGCACAGGTCGACGTCCTCGTGGTAGGCGAAGAACTCCGCGTCGAAGCCGCCGAGGGCCTCCCACGTGACCCGCCGCATCGCCAGGCACGCCCCGGACAGGGTCGTCGGCTCCTGGCGGGGGTCGATGAGGGCGCGGGGCTCGCCGAGGTGCCCCGCCCACACGAGGCCCAGGACGTGGATGGGATTGCCGGCCGAGTTCACGATCTCCGGCGAGTCCGCGAGGAGGATCATGCCGCCGGCGATGTCCGCGCCGTCGTCGAGCGCCCGGACGAGCGCCTCGAGGGCACCGGGCTCGAGCTCGGCGTCCGAGTTCAGCATGCAGACGACGACCCCGCTCGAGGCCGCCACACCGGCGTTCACCCCGCCCGCGAAGCCCAGGTTGTGGGGCGGGGTCAGCACGTGGATGCGCTCGTCCGCGGGCAGGGTGCGGACGGCGTCGCTCGTACAGCCGTTGTCGACGACGACGACCTCGGCCTCGGGCGTGGCGAGGGCGCTGGCGACAGCGGCACCCAGCCACTCCTCGGGCCCGTACGCGAGGATCACCACGGTGATGGAGCTCATCGGTGTCCTTCCGCCCAGGCTCGTACGGTGATGATGAGGACCGTACCGTGCACCACGGTGGACACCGTCGCGCCGACCACCAGGGCGGTGGCGACCCGGGTCGTCAGGGGCAGCGGCAGCCACAGGGACGCGACCGTCGCGAGGAGACCTGCGGCCCATCCGACCAGCCCGAGCGTGTCGCGGCGGTGGGACAGCACCGCCTGCGCGCACGCCTGCGCCAGCATGAACACCGCACCCGACAGGGCCACGAGGTCGAGGTCGAGCAAGGCGACGGTGAACAGCGGACCGTAGATGAGGTGGAGGAACCACTCGCCCACGAGAGCGACGCCGACGACACCGGCGACACCGACGCCGAGGGTCGCCCACAGGGCCACGCGCAGGGTCTGCCGGAACTCGTCCACGGCTCGCCGCGCGACGAGTCCGGACAGGGTGGGCAGGAAGGCGGCCTGGACGGCGGCGAACAGGAACAAGGGGATGCGCGCCACCGTGATCGCGCTCACGAAGGAGCCGGCCCCGGCGCGCTCGACGGGCCCGGCGAGGGCCGAGATCGCGAGCGGCCCCGCGTTGGCGACCAGCTGGGACGTCACCGTCGTACCGACCAGTGCGGCGATGGGTGTCGGGCCCGTGGCGGTGGGTGCCTCCCGCAGCCAGCGGATGGCCGCCATGGACACCGTGACAGCGGCCGCCAGGAGGGGGGCGACGACGAGGACCAGCCCGAACGCGAGGACCGAGCCCCGGCCGGTGGCCATGACGAGGAGGGCGAGACCCGCGCGGGCGCCGCCGTCGACGGCGAGCTGCGCCCCGTAGCGGAGGAAGCGGCCGGAGCCGGACAGCGTGCCGCGGACGAGGTACTCGACGCCCAGCGCACCCAGGGCTGCTGCCGTCACCGGGACCATGGAAGGTTCACCCGCCAGGAACGATCGGGCGATGGGCCCGCGCGCCACAAGCGCGACGACCGCGATGGCCAGCCAGGCGATGCCGAGGTAGCGCAGGACGTGGCGCAGCGACGGCGCGGGCGCGCCGTGGGCCCGACGGAAGGCCATGAGGCGAGCGGTCTCCTGCTCGACGGGGAAGAAGAGGCCGAGCCCCAGCGCGTTGACCAGAGTGAACGCGAGCGAGACCGGTGCGTAGTCGGCTGGTCCGAGGTCACGCCCGACGACGCCGAGGTAGACGAAGGTCGCGAGACCGAAGACGCCGAGGCCGACCGCCACGGACGCCGAGCCGACCGAGAGCTGCCGGGCAGCCCCCGCACCCCCGGTCTCCTCGCTCACCCCGACAGTCTGGCCCATGAGGTCCGATCCTGCCGTACGGAGCGACTCGGGCCGGGTCACCGACGGGACGGGGGGCGGACCGGTCGGGATACGCTGTTCCGGCCCGCCCGGACGAAGGAATCTCACAGTGCAGCTGCTCGGCGACCCGCCCGCACACCGCCGCCTCGTCGTGCTTCCCGCGTGGAACGAGGAGGCCGCGATCGGGGCCTGCCTCGACGAGATCCGCGCGACGCTCCCCGACTGGGACGTCGTCGTCGTGTCCGACGGGTCGACCGACCGTACCTCCGTCATCGCCCGCTCGAAGGGCGTCGCCGTCATCGACCTCCCGTTCAACCTCGGTGTGGGCGGGGCCCGCCGGGCAGGCTTCTCCTACGCCGTCCGGGAGGGCTACCGCGAGGTGCTCCAGATCGACGCCGACGGCCAGCACGACCCGGCCGAGGTCCAGCACCTCGTCGACGTCATGGCCGAGACCGGCGCGGACGTGGTGATCGGAGCGCGGTTCGCGGGGCGCGGCGAGTACTCCGTCCGGGGTCCTCGCAAGTGGGCGATGAAGCTCCTCTCGGCCGTGCTCTCCCGCGTGACCGGCACCCGCCTCACCGACACCACCTCCGGGCTCAAGCTGTGCGGGCCCCGCGCGAACGAGCTGTACGCGAGGGACTACCCCGCCGAGTACCTGGGCGACACCGTCGAGGCCATCGTCATCGCGGCACGCAGCGGCCTGGTCGTGCGGCAGGCCGGTGTCAGCATGCGGGAGCGCTCCGGCGGTGTCCCGAGCCACTCGCCGGTGAAGGCCGCCGTCTTCCTCGTCCGGGCGATGCTGGCCCTCGGCATGGCCCTGACCAGGCCGTCCAAGTCGTTCGCGCTGGAGGCCTCATGAGCTACGTGCTGCCGCTGCTGTTCGTCATCGCGACCATCGTGACGATGGTCGTCCTCATGAGGCGCCGCGTCATGAAGGAGCGGTTCACCGTCTGGTGGGCGGTCCTGAGCGTCGGCGTCGTCATCTTCGTCGCGTTCCCGCCGCTCCTGCCGTTCGTCGCGGAGCACCTCGGCTTCCAGACGCCGTCCAACTTCGTGTTCTTCATCGCCTCCCTGATGCTCCTGCTCATGAGCGTCCAGTTCTCGGTGGAGATCTCCCAGCTCGAGGAGAAGACGCGCACGCTGGCCGAGCAGCTGGCGATCCTGCGCGCCCAGACCGAGCAGCGTTCCGAGGTCACCACGGTCGCCCTGACTCCGGAGACCGCGGAGCTCATCGACGTGATGGACGAAGGCTCGGGCGATGAGTGAGACCGGACGACCAGGAGCAGGAGCGCGAACGCGGTGACAGAGATGATGCGGGCCCTCGTCAAGGCGGCGCCGGGACGCGGGTTGTCGTTGATGGAGGTGCCCGTACCGAAGGTCGGGCCGAACGACGTGCTCGTACGGGTGCTGTCCACCGGCATCTGCGGCACCGACCTCCACATCGCGACCTGGGACGACTGGGCGCAGCGCACCATCCGTACCCCGCGCATCATCGGCCACGAGTTCGCCGGCGAGATCGCGGCGCTCGGCGCTGCCGTGGAGGGCCTCGAGGTCGGCCAGCTGGTCTCGGGTGAGGGCCATCTCGTGTGCGGCCAGTGCCGCAACTGCCGCGCGGGCCGGCGGCACCTGTGCGTGCGGACCCAGGGCATCGGCGTCCAGCTCGACGGCGCGTTCGCCGACTACGTGGTCATCCCCGCGAGCAACGTGTGGGTCCACCGGCACGAGATCGACGTCGACGTCGCCGCGATCTTCGACCCGTTCGGCAACGCCGTGCACACCGCGCTGCAGTTCCCGTGCCTCGGCGAGGACGTCCTCGTCAGCGGAGCCGGCCCCATCGGCATCATGGCCGCGATGGTCGCCCAGCACGCCGGCGCCCGGTTCGTCGTCGTCACGGACCTCTCCGACGAACGGCTCGCGCTCGCCAAGCGGCTCGGCGCCACCCGTACCGTCAACGTCTCCCGTGAGCGCGTCGCCGACGCGCAGCACGACCTCGGCATGACCGAGGGCTTCGACGTGGGCCTGGAGATGTCCGGGGCGCCGGCCGCGCTGCGCGACATGCTCGCCAACATGACCCACGGCGGCCGGATCGCGATGCTCGGCATCCCGTCCGGGGAGACGACGCTCGACCTGTCGACGCTCGTCTTCCACATGATCACGCTCAAGGGCATCTACGGCCGCGAGATGTTCGAGACCTGGTACGCGATGAGCGTGCTCATCCAGTCGGGCCTCGACATCTCCGGCGTCATCACCGACCGGTTCGACGCGGCCGACCACGAGGCGGCCTTCGCCACCGCCGCGTCGGGCCACGGCGGCAAGGTGGTCATGCGCTGGGCGTGACCGCTGGCACATCACCGACACCCGGGCCGGGTGTCAGTAGCGTTCGCACGAGGAGGCTGGACATGTACGGATTCGCCCGCGAGCTGGCCACGGGACTCGCAGAGCTCCGCGAGGCCGGGCTGTACAAGGTCGAGGGCCGACTCGCGTCACCTCAGTCGCGCGAGATCA
Source organism: Propionibacteriaceae bacterium (assembly GCA_035702685.1). Taxonomy (GTDB): domain Bacteria; phylum Actinomycetota; class Actinomycetes; order Propionibacteriales; family Propionibacteriaceae; genus Fen-668. Next base: position 1,939 of record DASSQF010000044.1, on the reverse strand, counting down.
CCGTCGCGGGGAAGCGCGTCATCAACATGTGCGCGAACAACTACCTGGGACTCGCCGACCATCCCGCCGTCGTCGAGGCCGCCCGCGCCGCCCTCCAGGAGTGGGGCTTCGGGATGGCGTCCGTACGGTTCATCTGCGGCACGACCGAGCTGCACGTCGAGCTCGAGCGGCGGCTCTCGGAGTTCCTCGGCACCGAGGCGACCATCCTGTACAGCTCGTGCTTCGACGCGAACGGCGGCTTCTTCGAGGCGCTCACGGACGAGCGTGACGCGATCATCTCCGACGAGCTCAACCACGCGAGCATCATCGACGGGGTACGGCTGTCGAAGGCCGCCCGCTTCCGCTACCGCAACCGCGACCTCGACGACCTGGCGACCCAGCTCTCGGCCGCCGCCGGGGCCCGGCGCCGCATCGTCGCCACGGACGGCGTCTTCTCGATGGACGGCTACCTGGCGCCGCTGCCCGGCATCTGCGACCTCGCCGAGGAGCACGACGCGCTCGTCATGGTCGACGACTCGCACGCTGTCGGCTTCATCGGCGGGACCGGCGCGGGCACGCCCGAGCACCTCGGCGTCCGAGGTCGCGTCGACGTGGTCACGGGCACCCTGGGCAAGGCGATGGGCGGTGCGTCCGGGGGGTACGTGTCCGGGCCCGCCGAGCTCGTCGAGTGGCTGCGCCAGCGGTCGCGGCCGTACCTGTTCAGCAACTCGCTGGCGCCGAGCATCGTCGCGGCGTCGCTCGCCGTGCTCGACCTGCTCGCCTCGTCCGGCGACCTGCGGCAGACGCTGCGCGAGAACACGGCGTACTTCCGCGCCCGCCTCGCCGACCTCGGCTTCGACGTGCCGGAGAGCGACCACCCCATCGTGCCCGTCATGGTCGGCGACGCGGCCGTGGCGTCACGGATGGCCGACGAGCTCGTCGCGCGCGGCGTGTACGTGCGGGCGTTCTCGTATCCGGTGGTGCCGCAGGGCAAGGCCCGTATCCGTGCCCAGCTCTCCGCGGCCCACACGCGGGCCGACCTCGACCTCGCCCTCGACGCGTTCGTCGCAGCCCGCGACGCCGTACGGTGACCGGCATGAGCGACACCGCAGCAGCCTGGCAGGCGGACGAGCGACCGATGCTCGAGGCCTTCCTCGACGACTACCGGGCGGGGCTCCGGAGCTGCCTCGACGGGCTGACCGAGGAGCAGGCGCGTCGATCGCTCGTACCCTCGCTGACGACGCTGCTGGGCCTGGTCAAGCACGCCACGTTCGTGGAGCTCGCCTGGTTCGACGAGGGCATCACGTTCCGTGATCGCTCCACGTTCGAGGTCGGCGCGAGCGTCGACGAGTCGTTCACGCTCGGCCCCGACGACACGATCGCGTCGGTCCTCGAGCGGTACGACGCGGCGTGCGAGGCGTCGAGGAGACGCATCGCCGGCATGTCGCTCGACGACCTCGTGCGCGGCAACCGCCGTGGCCCGATCTCGCTCCGCTGGGTCGTCGTCCACTGCATCGCCGAGCTCGCCCAGCACGCCGGCCACGCGGACATCCTGCGCGAGCAGATCCTCGCGGCTGACGGGTCTCCTGCCTCTTGAGCCGACGCGCGGCGTGCACGTCCCCCGCCGGGTGTGGAAGGCTGGCCGCGAACCCCGAGGAGGAGCCATGGCCCGTACAGCCGACGTGCACCCGAACGCGACGTTGACCCCGAGCAAGACAGACCTCATGAAGGCGTGGCTGCCCGGACAGCCGTGGTTCGCCGGCGACCCCAGCGACCTCGCGACCGTGGGACAGTTCCGGTTCGTCGACCCGGCAGGGGCGGTGGGCGTGCAGGTCATGCTCGTCACGAGCGGCGGCGTCCTGTACCAGGTGCCGCTCACGTACCGCGACGCACCGCTGGAGGGCGCTGAGTCGGCGTTGCTCGGGACGATGGACCACTCGGTGCTGGGCACCCGCTGGAC
>DASSQF010000043.1:0-2285 GCA_035702685.1 Propionibacteriaceae bacterium | reverse complement strand
TCGCGAGCCCGGGCGACGACGCGTGGCTGGGTCAGCTGTGCAGCGTGACCGTCCCGAGGTCGGCGCTCACGTCGAAGAAGACGTTCGCCCCGGCCTTGCTGCCGAGGACGTCGTACGAGCCGTCAGGGTCCTTGCGGACCGAGCTCACCGTCACCGCCGAGTCCTTGGCCGTGACAGCCGCCGAGACCTTGGTCGCCTCGTCCCCGGTCACGGGCGTGTCAGAGGAGGCACCGCCCCCCTTGCCGCCGCCACCCTGTGCCTGCGTGACGGTGGCCAGGTCGGCGCTCACGTCGAACATCACGTTCGCGCCCGCCTTCGTGCCGAGCACGTCGTACGAGCCGTCAGGGTCCTTCCGCACCGAGGCGACTGTCACCGCTGAGTCCTTCGCCGTGACCGCCGCCGAGACCTTCGTGGCCTCGTCACCGGTCACGGCCGTGTCCTGGGTCGCAGTGCGCGTGCTGTCGGTGCCGGTCGACGCGGTCGAGCCGGTCGAGGCCGACGTCGTCGGTGCGCTCGGCGTCCCCGTCGAGTCGGCCGATGCCGCACTGGCAAGGCCCGCGACGAGGGCCCCGCCGAGGGCAAGGCCCGCTGCGCTTCCCAGGATCCACTTCTTCGAGCTGGCAGATGTCATTGTCGTTCGTCTCCATCATCAGCCGGGGGCGGGTTGCCCCCGGGGGTGATGACCACAGTGGAGACTCCGACTGTCCCGAGTCTGTGCCCAGCGTGGGTGCGCCCCGTGCGTGTCGGTCGACCGGCGCTCAGTACAGGACGGTCGCCATGGCGCCGACCTCGTCGAAGCCGACCCGCCGGTACAGGGCGCGCGCCGGGGTGTTGTAGTCGTTCACGTACAGGGTCACGTTCTGCCACTGCTCGCGGCAGAGGTCCACGACAGCCGCCATCGCCGGTACGGACCGGCCCCGCCCGCGCAACGCCGGCTTCAGCCACACGCCGGCCACCTGACAGGTGGTCGACGTGTACGACCCGACGTCGGTCTTGAAGATGACCTGCCCGTCCTCGACGATGCCCATCGCGCAGCCCGTCTCGAGCAGCCGGTCCACGTACCAGCGGTAGCCGTTCGTCCCGTCGAGCGGCGAGACGCCGACCTCCTCCGTGTACATCGAGACGGCCGCCTCGAAGTAGCTCTCGGCGTCGCTCGGCCCGATGCGCCTGACGCACGGGTCGGACGGCACGGCCGGCGGTCCCGAGATGACCATGAGCGGCTGGCAGGCGCGGATCTCCCGAGGGTGCTGCCACGCGCCCGGCCAGCGGCGGCACAGCTTGTCGTACAGGCTGAGCGCCTCGTCGGCGACCCCGAGGATCGAGGCGCAGGTACGGATGGGGCCGATGCGGGCCACGTACGCGTCGAGCGCCTCGGGCGTGCCGTTGACCGGCACCATGTTCGCGCCGTTGTGGAGGATCGAGACGAGCTCGCCGTCCTCCTCGTAGCCCCAGACGTCGCAGCCGAGCATGAAGGCCTCGAGCCCGCCCGTCCGGATCCGGGACGCGACGAAGACGTTCTCGAACGGCTTCCTCGCGAGCAGGGCGTTGACCTTCGGCAGGTCGTCGTTCGTGAGCGTACGGACGTGCGCGGGCATTCAGCCCACCGTGACGGTCGGCGCCCCCGCCGTCTCGCCCATCTCCTCGGCGAGACGCTGGGCCTCGGCGATGAGGTTCTCCACGATCTGGTCCTCGGGCACCGTCCGGACGACCTCGCCGCGGACGAAGATCTGGCCCTTGCCGTTGCCGGACGCCACGCCGAGGTCGGCCTCGCGCGCCTCGCCCGGGCCGTTCACGACGCAGCCCATGACGGCCACGCGGAGCGGCACGGTCATACCGGCGAGACCGGCGGTCACCTCGTCCGCGAGCTTGTAGACGTCGACCTGGGCGCGGCCGCAGGACGGGCAGGAGACGATCTCGAGGTGCCGGGGCCGCAGGTTGAGCGACTCGAGGATCTTGATGCCGACCTTGACCTCCTCGACCGGCGGCGCGGACAGCGAGACCCGGATCGTGTCGCCGATCCCCTGGCTCAGCAGCGCACCGAACGCGGTCGCCGACTTGATCGTGCCCTGGAACGCCGGGCCGGCCTCGGTGACGCCGAGGTGCAGCGGGTAGTCGCACGCCTCGCTGAGCAGCTCGTACGCACGGACCATGACGACCGGGTCGTGGTGCTTGACGGAGATCGTCAGCTCACGGAAGCCGTGCTCCTCGAACAACGACGCTTCCCACAAGGCGCTCTCGACCAGCGCTTCCGGCGTGGCCCGTCCGTACTTCTCCAGCAACCGCTT
>DASSQF010000042.1:0-4378 GCA_035702685.1 Propionibacteriaceae bacterium | reverse complement strand
AGCAGCATCCCCGGGACCGTCGTGGCTGCACCTGCTGAGAAGGACGGGAGGCCGACCGCCTCGTCGATCCTCGCTGCGACCCCCACGAGGAGCAGCGGCAGCCCGACGAGGAAGATGCTGCCTGCGACGACGACCACGAGGACGAGCCACCCCGTGCTGGGCGCTCGCCGGGCCCAGTCCACGTACGTCCGTACGGGCGGCCTCATCCAGCCATTCTCCCACCGGCTACAGGGCGGCCGCCTCGTCCACGAGAGACAGGACGACCTTGGGCTCCCGACCCTTCGGCAGGTGCTTGCGGTAGTTGGAGACCACGACGAGCGTGCTGACCAGGCCCAGGGCGACGAGCAGCACGAGCTGCTCGAGCGTCGAGAACAGCGGCGAGATGGCTGCCATGACCGTCGGGAGGAGGAAGCCGGCGTAGGCGGCCGCGTAGAACGCTCCCGTCAGCCCGGCGAGATCGCGCGGTCCCGCGATGCGCTGGACCTCCAGGAGCCCCGAGGACAGGGCGATGCCGATCCCGGCTCCGCTGACCGCGGCGCCGGCCACACCGAGCGCCGGGGACTGGACGGAGACCGCCAGGGCGACGACCGCGAGCGCAGCGGTGAGGACGACGAGCGCCACGGTGAGCCCGCGGGCGCTGTCGCGCGAGTCGAGCCGCTTCGCGGCGGGCTGGACGACTGCGGCGACACCGAGCGAGACGACGGTGAGCAGGGTCGCGTACGCCACCCCGAGACCGCCCGTGCGTGCCTGCAGCAGGACCGGCGCGTAGCCGTACGAGATCGCGGCGAGCCCGAAGATCCACGGCGCGACGACCAGGACCACCCGACGGAAGCGGCGATGGGCCGCGGCGGGGATGCGCCACTGCACGGGGACGGGCCGCACCCTGGGAGCGTCGGTGGTCTCCTCGATGCGTCCGACCAGCACCAGGACCGGCAGGGTCACGGCGAGGTGCACGAGGTAGGGCAGTACTTCCGGGTACGGGCCCCACTGGACCAGCGACCCCGCCACGAGCGCGCCGACGGCCGATCCGAGCGTGAAGGCGAGCGACGCGCGTCGGGCGCCCGAGCCCTTGTCAGCACGACGGTCGAAGGGCGCCTGGGACAGCTCCTTGAGCCAGCTCGTACCGACGGCCATGGCTGTACCGACGGTGACTCCGGCGAGCAGCCTGCCGACGTAGACGGGTGCGGGGCCCAGCGCGCCGAGGGCGAGGGAGATGCTCGTCGCCAAGGCGGTGAGTGTCGCCGCCCTCATGAGCGGTCGGCGGCCATGGCGGTCCGACAGGGAGCCGGAGACGAGGAGGGCCGGGATGAGCCCGAGCACGTACACGCCGAGGAACGCGTTCACCGTCAGGGCGCTGTAGTGGTGCGCCTGCTTGTACTCGATGAGCAGTGGGCTGAACTGGTTGCCGGACCAGGAGCAGACGAACAGCGCGGCGAACGCCCCACCCCACCCGCGCATGGTCGGCAGGTTCGTCCGTCTCGTCGCCATCCCGGGAGCGTACAAGCATGGAACCTTGCATGCAAGCGGCTAGAGGACGCCTCGGTGTCTCCGTACATGGGTGGAGATGAGCCGGCAGAACTCGTCCGCGTCCCCCTTCTCCACCGCCGAGAGCATGAGCTCGTGGTCGCCGAGCGAGTCGAGGACGTGCTGCGCGCTGATGCTCAGCAGCTGGAACCGGAGGCGCCGCTGGCGGTCCCGGAGCAGGTCGTGGAACTGGAGCGCTGTCTGGTTCCTCGACGCGCGGATGAGGGCAGCGTGGAAGTCGCCGTCAGCGTCCGCGAAGCCCTCGACGTCGCCGGCTGCTGCGAGCTCTCGCTGACGAGCGACGTTCTCCCGCATGGCCGCGAGCACGTCGTCGGGCGGCGCTCCCCCGGCGAGGGCCCGCCGCGCGGTCGCCGTCTCGACGGCCTCGCGCATCTCGAGCACGTCCCGGGCCTCGTCCGGGGCCATGGGGACCACGGCCGCCCCGCGACGGGGGAACAGGACGAGCAGGTTCTCGACGTCCAGCCGGAGGAACGCCTCGTGCACCGGCGTCCGGCTGATGCCCAGCTCTGTGGCGACCGTGCCCTCGGAGAGCAGCTCACCGCCCGAGACCTCCCCGGACAGGATCTGCTCCTTGACGTGCTGGTACGCCCGGTCAGCCGCAGGAATGCTTGCTTGCATGCATGCACAGTAGTCGCCCGTAGCCGGCCGCTCAGAAGCCCCTGGCCCCTATGGGCACGGCGGTGTTGAACCCCCGCTCTGAGACGCGAGCCCGCGTGGGCGTGCCTAGCTGCTTCGCCGCACGTCGTCAGCCGGCAGGTTCTCAGGCCCTGTCGCGATGACGTCCTCGTTGTCGATGCCCATGAACTCGGCGAGGTGGATGATCGCGAACTCGGGGACGACGTGGATCGGGTACGTGGGACCGGCGTCGCGGTACGCCCGCATCTCGTCCAGGTGCTCGTTCTGGTAGACCACCGTCTTCGACCCGTCGAGCGCGATCCAGCGAGGGAAGAAGATCGTGCCGTGGATCCGTCGCAGGGCGGGAAGGACGTTGACCACCACGGACGTACCCGTCGGCTCCGTCCAGGAGATCTTGAAGACCCCGTCACAGAGCTGGACGAGGTCCACGCCCTGGTCACGGACCCATCGGCCGCCAACGTGTCCCGAGTGGATGCGGTAGTCGATCGTGGACGCGTTCTTCACGTACAGCTCGTAGACCCAGCCGTTCGCGTACGTGTAGAGGAAGCGCCAGCCGGCGATGCCCACGAGGTCCTGAGAAGGAGCGATGGTCTCGCGATCAGGCATGGAGGCTCCCCCTCTCCAGACGCCGAGCGAAGCGGCCGTACGCGTCCTCGAGCATCGGCGACCCGACGGCGTTGAGGTGGCCGTGCGGCACCCCGGGCGCGGTCACCATCTCCACGTCGACGCCTGCGGCCTCGAGCTGCGCCGCGAAGGCCTCGCCGGACGCACGGAGCTCGTCGAACTCGGAGTTCTCGATGTACGCGGGAGGGAACTTCGTGACGTCGCTCGCCAGCGCGGGGAAGTCGTAGGGGGTCGCACCGCTCAATGGCCGGCCCATGACGAACTCGTTGATGCGGTCCCCGGCGTCGGCGCGGTACCGGATGGCGTCGGGCGTCATGGCAAGGGCGGCCCGGAGCTCGGGGCTCGCCGGCGGGAGGGTCGGGTGGACGACGGGGTACGCGAGCAGCATCTGCCACGGCTTCTGCCCGGTCTCCCCCGCGTGCAGGGCGACCGATGCGGCGAGGTTCGCGCCGGCGCTGCCGCCGCCGACAGCGAGCCGGGAGGGGTCGACGTCCAGCTCAGCGGAGTGCTGCCTGACCCAGGTGTACACGGCGTAGCAGTCGTCGTGCGGCACGGGCAGGTGCGTGTGCTCGTCGCACAGCCGGTAGGCGACGGAGATGACGACGGTGTCGGTGCGGTTCGCCATCACGCGCGCGAAGTGGTCGGCTTCAGGGACGTCGATGTCGCCGTGCATGAACGCGCCGCCGTGGATCCAGACCAGCGCCGGGGACGGCTGGGACGTGCTCCCCACCCGCCGGTACAGGCGGACCCGGACAGGCCCGTTGGGACCGGGGACCTCGCGTTCCTCCGTGTCCACGACAGGCAGGTCGGGGTCGGCGAAGGGGGCGTCGAACGCGTGGCGCCGGGCCAGGCTCTCGGGGGTGTCGTCGACGCTCGGCGCCGGGACGCCGTCAAGAAGGTGGAGGCGCTCCTGGTAGAGCGGATGGAACGCTGCGGGGCTGTACGTGGTCATGAGATCTCGGCCGTCTTCCTCAGTCGGTAGGTGTGGTCGCCGGGCGGAACGGACTCGCTGCTCCCGTCCGGAAGGACGAGCTCCGCGCTCACGCCCGGGGGGACGCTGACGTCGGCCCACGCGGTGTCCCCCTCGAGGCGCCAGCCGCAGGCGATGCGGCCGTGACGTGTGTCGAGGGTGGCCTTCGCGAAGGCGAGGCCGGGGCCTGGCGTCGGGGCCAGCCTCACAGCGCTGTAGCCGGGGGCGGCGGGCTGGATGCCGGCGACCACCTGGTAGAGCCAGTCCGCGACGGCGCCGAGGGCGTAGTGGTTGAAGCTCGTCATCATGCCCGTGTTGAGGCTGCCGTCGGGCAGCATCGAGTCCCAGCGCTCCCACACGGTGGTCGCACCCATCGTCACGGGATACAGCCAGGACGGGCACTCGGTCTGGAGCAGGAGCTCGTACGCGTCGTGCACGTGGCCGGTGCGGGACAGGGCCCAGGTGACGTACGGCGTGCCCGCGAAGCCCGTCGAGATGTGATGGCCGGACGCCCGCGCGATCTCCGCGAGCCTGCCCCCGGCCGCCTGCGCCTGGTCCGCGTCGAGCAGGTCGAAGCAGATCGCGAGGGCGTACACGGTCGCG
>DASSQF010000041.1:0-3891 GCA_035702685.1 Propionibacteriaceae bacterium | reverse complement strand
TGAGAACCTCCAGTGCGCCCACTTAACATGGTGAACCGCCCACCGCCCACCGCCCACCGCCCACCGCCAGGGGTGGCGAGAGGCCGGTCGACGCACACCCGAGCGCGACCCGCTCGTACTGTCAGGCTGAGATGACCTTCGACGTCTCCCTCGCCATGGCGAGCTCCTCGTTGGTCGGCACGACGAGGATCTGGATGGGCGAGTCGGGCTGGCTGATCCGGCGCGGCTCCTTCGAACGGATCTTGTTCGCCTCGTCGTCGAGCAGGAAGCCGAGCGGGGCCAGCCGGTCGCACACCGACTCGCGCACCGCGTCGTCGTTCTCGCCCACGCCGGCCGTGAACGTGATCGCGTCGATGCCGCCCAGGATCGCCAGGTAGCTGCCGATGTAGCTCACGAGCCGGTGGATGTACACGTCGTACGCGAGCTTCGCCGCCGGGTCCCCCGCCTCGATCCTGGTGGCGAGGTCACGGAAGTCGCTGGAGCCTCCCGTGAGCCCGGCGATGCCGGAGCGCGAGTTCAGGAGGCGGTCGATCTCGCCCACGGACATTCCCGCCTCGCGGGCGAGGTACGCATGGAGGCCCGGGTCGACGTCGCCCGACCGGGTGCCCATGACGAGCCCTTGCAGCGGTGTGAGGCCCATCGACGTGTCGACGGCGACCCCACCACGGATCGCGGAGATCGACGCCCCGTTGCCGAGGTGGCAGACGATCTGGTCGACCTCCTCGTACGGGCGCTCCAGCAGCTCCGCGACCCGCTCCGACACGTACTTGTGGCTCGTCCCGTGGAAGCCGTACTTGCGGACGGAGTACTTCTTCGCGATCTCCGCGTCGATGGCGTACGTGTACGCCTCGGCGGGCAGCGTCGAGAAGAACGCGGTGTCGAAGACCGCGACGTGGGGCACGTCGGGCAGGCTCGCCATCGCGGCCTCGATGCCCGCGATGCCGGGCGGGTTGTGCAGCGGCGCGAGGGGCGACAGCTCCTCGAGCTTCGCGATGACCTCGTCGTCGATCCGCACGGGCGCACGGAACGCCTCACCGCCGTGCACGGCCCGGTGGCCGACCGCGACAACATCCGACAGCGCCGGCCCGTACAGGTCGAACGCGCTGACGACGAGCTCGAGCGCCTGCTTGTGGTCGGCGACCATCCGGTCGATGCGGTGCGTCGTGCCGTCATGAGTGTGCTCGAGGCTCGAGTCGGGCAGGCCGATCTTCTGGACGAGCCCGGTCGCGAGGCGGGACTCGTCGTCGACGTCGATGACCTGGTACTTGATCGAGCTCGAGCCGCAGTTCAGGACGAGGATGGGTGTGGGCACGGTGGGGAACCTTCTTCTCAGTGCTCGGCGAACGGGGACGGGGTGCCGGAGGGTACGGCCTGGGCCTGGATCGCGGTGATCGCGACGGTGTTGACGATGTCGTCGACGGTGGCGCCGCGCGACAGGTCGTTCACGGGTCGGTTGAGGCCCTGCATGACCGGGCCGATGGCGACGGCGTTGGCCGTGCGCTGCACCGCCTTGTACGTGTTGTTGCCCGTGTTGAGGTCCGGGAAGACGAACACCGTCGCCTTCCCGGCCACCTGCGAGTCGGGCAGCTTCGTACGGGCGACGCTGGGGTCCATCGCGGCGTCGAACTGGATCGGGCCCTCGACGAGCAGCTCGGGCGCGCGCTCCTTGACGAGCCGGGTCGCCTCGCGGACCTTGTCCACGTCGGCGCCCGAGCCCGAGGAGCCTGTGCTGTACGAGAGCATCGCGACCCGCGGCTCGATGCCGAACGCGACAGCGGTCTGGGCGGAGGAGATGGCGATGTCCGCCAGCTGCTCGGCGGTCGGGTCGGGGTTCACGGCGCAGTCGCCGAAGACGAGGACGCGGTCCGGCAGGCACATGAGGAACGAGCTCGAGATGATCGAGGTGCCCGGCTTGGTCTTGATGAACTCCAGCGACGGACGGATCGTGTTCGCCGTCGTCGTGATGGAGCCGGAGACCATCCCGTCAGCCATGCCGAAGTGGACCATCATCGTGCCGAAGTACGAGAGGTCGGCCATCTTCTCGCGCGCCTGCTCGATCGTCACGCCCTTCTTGGCCCGGAGTCGCGCGTACTCCTGCGCGAACTTCTCCCGCAGCTCGGGGTCGGCCGGGTCGATGCAGCGCGCACGGGCGAGGTTGATGCCGAGGTGGCCGGAGCGCTGGTTCACGACGTGCTCGGGGGCCAGCAGGATGAGGTCGGCGACGTTGCGGCGCAGCAGCACGACGGCCGACTCGAGGATGCGGTCCTCGGTGCCCTCCGGCAGCACGATCGTGCGCTTGTCGGCGCGCGCCCGCTGCATGAGCTGGTACTCGAACATGAGCGGCGTGCGGACGTCGGCGTGCGACACGTGCATCGCCTCGATGAGCGCCCCCGCGTCGACGTTGTCGCCGAAGAGGCCCCGCGCGATCTCGATCTTGCGCGCCGAGTCCGTCACCGAGCCCTCGAGGCCGAAGAGCTTCTCGGACGTCGTGAACGTGCCGGCGATCGTCGTGGCGATCGGCAGGTCCGAGTCGAGGGTGTCGATGAGCTTCTGCACGCTGGGCGGCAGGTCGTACCCCCCGACGAGCACGAGCGCGGCCATCGGGGGAAACGCCCCGGAGGTGTGGGCGAGCAGGAGGCCGGGAATGAGGTCGATCCGGTCGGACGCGACGACCACGGTGGCCTCGGGGAACAGCCGGTCCAGCACGTTCGGCAGCGTCATGCCGCACACGATGACGCCCTGCGACTCGCGGTCGAGGAGCTGCTTGTTGCCCCGGATCATCGTGGCGCCGACAGCGCGGAACTGGGTCTTGACGGTCGGGGCGGGCAGGACCTTGTGCTCGGGGATCGCCGTGACGAGCGGCAGGTTGATCCCCGCGAGCGCCTCGCGGTACGAGGAGAGCGCGTCGGGGGCGATGCGGGAGGCGACGACGCCGACCGCCTGGCAGTGGTGCATCGTCAGCTCGTCGAGCGAGTTGTCGACGAGGTGACGGACGCCCTCGGGCGTCTTGTCGATGCCGCGCACGACGAGCAGCACGGGGGCGTTGAGGTTGGCGGCGATCGTGGCGTTGTAGGCGAACTCCGTGCTGCCGAGGACGTCGGTGAAGTCCGAGCCGAGGATCACCATCGCGTCGTAGCGGGACTGCAGCTCGGAGTACTTCGCGATGATCTCGCTCAGCGCCTCGTCCGGGTTGCGGTGCACGGCCGCGTACTCGACGCCGTACGAGAGGTCGTACTGCCCGTTGACGGCCGGCTGGCTGATGAGCGTCTCGAGGATCCCGTCACGCCCGTCGGAGCGGATGATCGGACGGAACACGCCGACCGAGGAGACCTCGCGGGCCAGGGCCTCGATGACACCGAGAGCGATGGCCGACTTGCCGACCAGGCCCTCCGGCGACATCACGTAGATGCTCTTCGCCATACGGGTGACAGTAGCCCTTCCAGGGGACGGCCCTCACCTCGGGGAACCGCTGCGGGGAGCCGGATTGAATCGTTTCGGAGACGCCGCTTACGCGTCGACGGCCACCGGCTGCTCGGCCAGGCGGGAGCGCGACCGCGAGTACGTGAAGAAGATCACGAACCCGATGACGAGCCAGATGAGGAACCGGAGCCACGTCTCGACCGAGAGGTTGAGCATGAGGTAGGCGCAGATGACGGCGGACACGATCGGCAGGGCCGGGGAGAACGGCACGGTGAACGCGCGCTTGAGGTCGGGACGACTCCTGCGCAGCATGACGACGCCGATCGAGACGAGCACGAACGCCGAGAGCGTCCCGATGTTGACCATCTCCTCCAGGACGCCGACCGGCGTGAGGCCCGCGACGAATGCGACGGCGATCGTGACCACGATCGTGATGAGCCAGGGGGTGCGGTGGCGCGGGTGGACCTTGGC
>DASSQF010000040.1:0-9870 GCA_035702685.1 Propionibacteriaceae bacterium | reverse complement strand
TGGACGTCGGCGATGAGCTGCACGCTCCCCGAGCCTCCGGCGTTGTGGAGCACCACGGCGCCATCCGCTCCGACAGCGACGACGACCTGGTTCGGGGCCGTCGTCCCTGACACGTAGTTGAGGTTCGACGTCCCCGGCCAGGACGTACCGCTCGCGTACGCGCTCACGTAGCCGGACGCGGTGCAGTCGGTCACGGTCAGGTTGAGGACGACCGCCGTCACGCCCGTCGTCGGCACGCCGCCCCGTCCGGTGACCTGGAGCGTCATCTCCTGGTTCGCGAGGATCGGCCCGAACCTCCCGTTGCCGAGGCGCGTGTCGAGGATCCGTACCGGCTGGTCGGCGGCGTGGAACGCGCCGGTCGTGCCGCTGCCGGTGACGTAGCCCATGACGTCGGCGACGACGTTGGCGGGGGCGGCCGAGCCGTTGAGGATCGTCACCTTGCCGCCTGTACCGACCTTCACCAGCGAGAGGTTCGCGGTCGTCTGGCCCGCGACGAAGTTCACGTTGGAAACGAGCGGTGTGCCGGCTCCGGACGGGTACGCGGAGAGGTAGCCCGGCATCGACGCCCCGGCAACCGTGAGGTTGAGGAGCACGGCCACGGCGTCAGCCGGTACGGTCCCGCCCGTGACCTGCAGCGGGATGGTCCCGCCCGACGGGATGGCCGTGGAGCTCCCCAGCCCGACCCTCGTGTCGAGGATCCGCGCCGGGGTGACGCTCACCGTGCCGCCCCCCGCCGTCGGCGCGCCCGTCGCGTAGTAGCCGCCGATGTCCACGACGAGGTCGACCGGCGTGACCGCGCTGTTGTACAGCGAGACCGTCCCTCCCGAGCCGACCTTGACCGTGGTGAGGTTCGGCACCGTCTGACCGGCGACGAAGTTGAGGTTCGAGACGACCGGCATCGAGCCGCCCGTGGGCCACACCGTGACGAAGCCGTTGTTCCGGGTGTTCGTGACGGTCACGTTCAGGGAGACCGCCGACGCGTCGGCCGGGATGTTCTGCACGCCCGCGACCTGAAGGGTGATCGCGCGCTGCCCCGCCACGGACGTGGTCCGCCGGGTGTCGAGCAGCCGGACCGGCGTCACCGGCACGAAGTGGCTCGCACCGGCGAAGGTCGTCGTCGCCGTCTGGACCGGGAGGTCGCCGCCCTGGAACGTGGCCCGGTCGTCGCCCGGGGAGACGGTGAACTGGCTCGAGGTGGGCCAGCCGTACACACCGGTGGGGCCGCCGTACGACTGGTACAGGTTGTTGAGCGCGGCGCCGAGCCAGAACACCTGGCCGTCCGGGCGCTGGTACGCGGCGCCGTTGACGAACGTCACGACGCTGCCGCCCGCGAGCGGGTGCTCGACCTCATGGACCCCGCCGAGCGTGCCCGAGTCGCCGCCCATGCTCATCCACAGGTTGTACAGCGCGGTACGGGTGCCGATGAGGGACGTCGAGGTGTTCCTCAGCTCCTGGATCCGCGCGTAGAGGTTGTTCCCCGGGCAGTCGGTCTGCATGACGTCGCGGTGGCCGAACATCACGGGGATGGACGCGCCGACAAGGGTCGTCCAGCCGTCCGGGATGCGGTAGCTGTTGCCGAGCTTCCACGCCAGGAGGGCCTCCGCGGCGTTCATCGACGCCGTCGTCGGCTGGATGAGGTTCGAGTCCATCATGAACGAGACGCCGACCGTGTCGGTGTTCCACGAGGTCGCGTGCGCGCCGTGGACCGGGAGCGTGATGCCGCCGTAGCGGCCCTCGAAGATCTGGCCGTACATGTCGACGAGGAAGTTGTAGCCGATGTCGCACCAGCCGTTGGCCTGCACGTGGTAGGCGTAGATACCGCGGACGATCGACGCGGACTGCGAGGCGCTGTACGAGTTGCTGCCGGCCGTGTGGTGGATGACGGCGCCCTTCACGGTGTCGTCGATCCTGGGCGTGAGGCAGTCGGTCCCGTTGTAGCCGCGCAGGGACTCGTCTGCTCCCCAGCCGGCGCGGGAGATGATCCCTGGCTGGGCAACTCCGCCGAGCGAGGTCGACTGGGCCGAGACCGTGGCGAGCGACGCGTCGGCCGCCACCTTCGGCGACGTGACGGTCGACGCGGCGAGCGAGACGACCGCGGAGCCCGGCGTGCCGACGGCCCGCAGCTCGACGCCGGTCGAGTCACCCACGTACAGGGGCTCGGTCGCGTTGCGGGTGGCCTTGCCGTCCTGCTCCTTGGTCGGGTCGAGCTGTGACCACGCGGACCAGGCGCCGCCCGTCAGCGTCCGGACCTGGAAGGTCACCGAGCCCGTCGTCGACTTCCACGTCGCGCCGACGATCTGGAACGGGGAGACCGAACGGGGCGAGACCGAGGCGAGGACGACGTCGCCAGCAGGGGCGGAGTCCGTCACCGAGGCCGCCGACACCTTCGTATCCGCGGGGATGCTCGTCACGGTCGGCGTCACCGCGGGCCGAGCCGCAGGGGCAGGCGCGGCCGGTACAGGGGCCGCCGGTACGGGAGCGGCCGGTACGGGGGCCGCCGGGAGCGTCGAGCCGGACGCGGCAGCCATGGGGGCAGGAGCTGCAAGGAGGAGGCCGACCGCGAGGATCAGGCCGGCGGGTCGGAGACCGGGAGCGGGCATGTGGACACCTTCCATCGTCACGCACGGCGCCTCGGAGGGGGCGGCCGCGCCAGCGTGCGAGTCCAAGACTGGGGGGGACCGTACGAAGGCGCAACCTACGCCCTCGACCTCTGGTTCACGGTTCGGACAAGGGGATTCACATGTTCCCTCCCGTCCGGAGGCGCCGCCGGCGTCGCGCGAGCCCCTGGCTGGGGCGGCTTCCGCGTCCTAGGCTCTGGTCGCAGGGGACCCGTGCTCCCCGACATCTCAACGGCGAGGAGGCTTTCCATGGAGCTGACCAGCGCGGCCGTTCCCGAAGGCGCGACGCTCGACACGCGCCACATCGAGCCCGGCATCGGCGGCCAGAACGTCAGTCCCGACCTGGCCTGGACCCCCGGCCCTGACGGCACGCAGTCCTACGGCATCACCTGCTTCGACCCCGACGCACCGACCGGCTCCGGCTGGTGGCACTGGCTGGTCACGGACATCCCGGCCTCGGTGACGAGCATCCCGGAGGGCGGCCCGCTGCCCGAGGGGGCCCGTACGTGGAACAACGACTACGCCTACCCGGGCTGGGGCGGCCCCTGGCCACCGCCGGGCCCCGCGCACCACTACGTCTTCACCGTCCACGCGCTCAACGTGGCGCGGCTCGACGCCGGCGAGGGGACTCCGCCCGCGATGGTGCGCCTCCTCATGCACTTCGCCGAGATCGACCGGGCCACCCTCACCGGCCTGTACGCGTCGCAGCCCGAGGGCTGACGCCGGCGGACCGGCCGCTGACTCCCGTGATCGGGTGGTTGTCGGTGCGCTCGCCGTCCCTCCCGCCGTTGACTCCCGCGATCAGGTGGTTGTGAGGCCTCCCGGAAGCTCCAGAACCACCACGTCACGGGAGTCAGCCGCGGGGCTCTCGCAGAGCCCGCTCAGAACCACCGGAACACGGGAGTCAGCAGGGCGCAGGGCCTGACCCTTGCCCACCGACGAGATGGGCAGGACGGTCAGGACCGGGTGAGCTCCACCGCACGACCCAGAGCGGCCAGTACCGCACGGCTCCGGCGCTGGAGCGGCCCCTCGATGCCGACCCACGCCGCGATGTCGAGCACCCTGTCCGCACGCCGGTAGTCCCGGCTCTCCATCGCGTCGAGCGCGGCCATGTCCGCGAGCATCGGCGTGAGCGCGGCGCGCTCGTCGTCGTCCAGCGTCGCGAACACGCCCTGCCAGTGACCGCGCCCGTGGTCGACCAGCCCGTACAGGTCCGCCCACACGGGGTCCGGCGGCATGACGCGGTCCAGGCGCCGCGCGGGCGGTCCGACCCGCAGCGCCGCGGCACACGCGAAGCCCATGACGAAGGCGGTGTGGTACGCGGTCGCGAGCGTGTAGCGACGCGCCTCCGGGCCATCCATCGCGGCGACCCGTCGCTCGTCGACGTTGCCGCACGGCAGCAGGCCCACCCGGTCCTCGACCTCGGCGAGCACCCGGAAGGCGAACGATGACACGGGATCCCAGCCGGCCCCGAGCTCGGGCCAGGCCATGAGCAGCTCGCCGCACAGGTCGTAGTCCTCGAGTCGCAGGTACCGGGCGACCAGCGCCCTCACGTCGTCCAGCAGGGACGCGCGGGGCCTGCCGAGCGTGGCGGGCGCGTGCCGCGCGAAGTCGCTGACGTAGAAGAGCGCGTGCGTCAGGGCGTACGCGTCCTCGCGTTCGACGGCCAGCACGTCGAGCGGCCTCTCGAGCGCGGTGCCTCGCACGTCGAAGCCCGATGGCCCGTACCGACCCATCACCCACTGCCGCTCCATGCGGGCGACCGGCGGCAGGTCCGCCGCGAGACCCCGGGCGTCGGCGCACTGCCCGAGGAAGAAGTCGTCGACGCGCTCGTCGGGGTGCCCGAGCGCGGTGAGAAGCGTGTGGGGGATCGCGTACTTGAACGCCCTGGACGGCCTCAGTGCCGCGTCGGCCAGCGCCCGCGGGGACCGGCACAGCGGTACGAGCCGCTCCACCACCTCGTCCACGGCGGTCGCCAGGCGTCGACTCGCGGTCGCGCCCGCGGCGGCGTACGCGAGCATCGCGCTCTCCGCGACCGGCTTGTCGGGGCCGAAGCCCAGTGCCGGGCGTTCGGCGTCGGTGAAGCCCGTCTCGCCGAGCTCGTCCAGCACGGTCGCGGCGAGGCCGAGCGCACGCACGACGCGCTCCTCGAGGTCGTCGTGCGGCCAGGCCACGCCGTGGGGCGCGGCCTGGCTCACGAGAAGGACGTCGCTCACTGGTGCGTCCCGGTCACGTTCCCCGCGATCTGGCGGGCGATCGTGAGGTCGCCGACGAGCTTGGCCACATCGGCCGCCGGCATCATGCAGGCGAGGATGTTGTAGCGGCCGAAGACGACGCCGTGCAGGCCGTCGTCGTGGCTCACGAGGTCGGGTCCGAAGTCGCTGACGAACTTCGCGAGACCGTCGAACTTCACCGCGTCGCTCGCGAGGAACTTCTCGGAGATCGCCTCGTGGGTGAGCTTCGATGCCATGGTGGGCTCCCTTCTGGATGGTGTCCGGGCCGTCCGGACGGGCCCCGGTGTGGCCCACTGATGAAGAGCGCCCCAGGTACGTCCTGATACAGCGCCGAAGGCCCGTGCCGATCCAGCGCCCGCGTCCCCCGCGAGCACTACCATCACGCTCATGAGGGGCCCTCGGGGCGTGGCGCGTGCGAGGCGGCTGCAGAGCGTACGGCCCGTCTCGATGATCCTCACCTGGATCGTCGTCGTCGCCGGCATCTCCGCGATCGGCGCGGCGGGCTACATGGCCCTGGAGGGCTGGAACCTTCTCGACGCCCTGTACATGGCGGTCATCACGCTGACGACGACGGGGTTCCGCGAGGTCCACACGCTGTCCCCCGCCGGGCAGGTGTGGACGATGATCCTGTCGGTCGTCGCGATCGGCATCATCTTCGGGACCGTCGGCATCGTCGCGGAGCAGACGGTCGGCGACGCCTGGACCGGCAGGAGAGGACAGCGACTCATGCAACGTCTCGTCGACTCGCTGAGCGGGCACTACATCATCTGCGGGTACGGGCGAGTCGGCTCGCTCGTCGCGCGCGACCTGACCGCCGCCGGGCACGAAGTGGTCGTCCTCGACATCGGGGAGGACTCCCTCGCACGGGCGGAAGCCGACGGCTACCCCATCGTCCACGGCGACGGCACCTCGGACGCCGTGCTGCTCCGGGCCGGCATCCACAAGGCCCGCGGGCTCGTCAGCTGCATCGACTCCGACGCGAGCAACGTGTACGTGACCTTGTCGGCCCGGACGCTCAACCCGAAGCTGTTCATCGTCGGCCGCGCCGGCGACGAGGGCGTCGTCCAGAAGCTGCGGATCGCCGGCGCCGACCGTGCGATCTCCCCGTACACCATGGCGGGCACGACGATCGCGAACATGGCGCTGCGCCCGCGGGTCCTCGAGTTCATCGACGCGGCACTGTCCCGCGGCGACCTCGCGTTCACGCTCGAGGAGGTGACGGTCGACGACGCTCTCGCGGGTCAGACGATCGCGGACCTCCGCGCGCGGAAGGTGTTCACGCTCGCGATCTCCCGTACGGACGGCTCGTACGAGCCCAACCCCTCCGACTCGCGGGTCCTCTCCCTCGACGAGCACCTCATCGTCTCGGGCTCCTCGGAGGCCGTCGCCGCCCTCGGCTAGCCGCCTGCGAGGACCCCGTCACGGACGTGTAACACGTCTGCCGGAAGGTGTAACACGGCGAGGACCAGGTGTAACACCCGTTCCCTAGCGTTCCCCCCATGACGGCGTTGTTCGACGGGTACACGGGCGGAGGAGCCGCCTGGGACGAGATGCTCGCGGGTCCCGACCAGCCGAGAGCGGCCTATGCGGGCGTGTACGAGACGTTGCGGCGGATGACGCCCGAGGACCTCAACGACAGGGTCGACACCCTGTCCAGCCACTACGTCGATACCGGCGTGACGTTCGACTACGCCGGGGAGGAGCGGGCGTTCCCGCTGGACCTCGTCCCCCGGATCATCACCGCCGACGACTGGGACGTCATCGAGAGGGGCGTACGGCAGCGGGTCACCGTCCTGGAGATGCTGCTGGCCGACCTCTACTCCGGCGAGGCCTCGGGCGTGCCCCGTGTCGTGCGGGACGGCGTGCTCCCGTGGTCGGTCATCGCGTCGAGCGAGCACTTCCACCGCTGCGTAGCGGGCATGCGGACGCCCAACGACGTACGGATCCACGTCTCCGGCATCGACCTCATCCGCGACGAGACGGGCACGTTCCGCGTCCTCGAGGACAACGTCCGGGTGCCGTCCGGCGTCTCGTACGTCATCTCGAACCGCCGCGCGATGACGACCGTGTTCCCCGAGTCGTTCGAGGAGTTCTCCGTACGTCCCGTGGCGGACTACCCGACCCTCCTGCTCGACGCCCTCCGGGCGGCGGCTCCCGACGGGACCCGCGACCCGGTCGTCGTGGTCCTCACCCCCGGGGTCTTCAACTCCGCCTACTACGAGCACACCCTGCTCGCACGGAGCATGGGCGTCGAGCTCGTGGAGGGCCGCGACCTCATCTGCTCGGGCGGCGTGGTGCGCATGCGGACGACCCGGGGCCTCCAGCAGGTGGACGTCATCTACCGCCGCGTCGACGACGAGTTCCTCGACCCCGTCCAGTTCCGGCCGGACTCGATGCTGGGCTGTCCCGGGCTGGTGTCGGCGATGCGCAGCGGCCGCGTGACCGTCGCGAACGCCGTCGGCAACGGGGTGGCCGACGACAAGCTCGTGTACTCGTACGTGCCCGACCTGATCCGCTACTACCTGGGCGAGGAGCCGGTCCTCGCGAGCGTCGACACGTACCGGTGCATCGAGCCGGAGGCCCTCCGGTACGTGCTCAACCACGTCGACGAGATGGTCGTGAAGCCGGTCGCGGGGTCGGGCGGCAAGGGGCTCGTCGTCGGCACCCAGGCGACCTCCGCCGAGCTCGACGAGGTGCGCGAGGCGATCGTCGCCGACCCCCGGAACTGGATCGCGCAGCCCGTCATCCAGCTGTCGACGATCCCCACCTTCGTGGACGGGAAGCTCCGGCCCCGTCACGTCGACCTCCGCCCGTTCGCCGTCAACGACGGCGAGCAGATCTCGGTCCTGCCCGGCGGCCTCACGCGCGTCGCGCTCCCCGAGGGCCAGCTGGTCGTGAACTCCTCACGCGGCGGAGGGTCCAAGGACACGTGGGTCCTCTCGGACAGCCGCCACGACCACCCGCCGGCCGTCGAGGCGCCCCGCGAGGTGATCGTGCTCAGCCCGCCCGCGGTGTTCCGCGACGACGAGATCCGCGCGCAGCAGCAACAGCAGCAGCAGAGCGGAGTCGTCCCGTGCTGAGCCGGATCGCGGAGTCCCTGTACTGGATCGGCCGGTACGTCGAGCGGGCGGACGGCACCGCACGGATCGTCGACGTCGTGCGGCTCTCGCTCCTGGAGAGCACGAAGTCGGAGGCTGCGGAGCTCGTCCTCACCATGATCATGGGGATCCACCCGTCCAGCCGGGTGACGTTCGAGGAGGTACGGGACAGGCTCGTCTTCGACGCGGGCAACCCGAGCTCGATCGCCGGCTCCTGGTACGCCGCCCGCGAGAACGCCCGGCGGGCCCGCGAGATCCTCCCGGCAGACCTGTGGGAGGTCCTCAACACCGCGTGGTTCCGGTGGCGCAACCTCGGGGCCCCCGACTCGACGACACGGCACCTCGCCTGGACGAGAGATCGGGCGGCCCTCATCCGAGGCGTCGCCGACTCCTCGATGAGCCACGACGAGGCGTGGGACTTCCTCGTCCTCGGGCGCTCGCTCGAGCGAGCCGACATGACGGCACGCCTTGTCGCGACGGGGACGCTCCGCTTCGCCGGCCTGACCTGGACCGGTGTCCTGACGGCCTGCAACGCGCACCAGTCGTACACGCAGACGCACCGCGGCGTCGTGGACGACGGCCTCGCTGCCGCCTTCCTCACGCTCGACCGGCAGTTCCCCCGGTCCGTGGTCTACAACCTGCGCTTCGCCGAGGACTGCCTCCAGCGGCTGCGGCCGGCCAACGAGCGGATGGGCATCTCCGACGAGGCGCGGCGGCGGCTCGCCCGGATCCGTACCTCCCTCGAGTACCGGCAGACCGACGACGTCGTCGCCGACCTCGCCGTGCAGATGGGCCGGGTGCAGGAGGCGGTCGCGGAGTCGGCGGCCGAGGTCACGAAGAGCTACTTCCCGAGCCGTGCGGTCTCGATGTGGACGGGAGAGGTCGTATGAGCGCGCCGACGGTCCGGTACCGGATCAGCCACGTCACGACGATCTCGTACGAGGCTCCTGTCTCGTCGAGCCACAACGAGGTTCGGATGACGCCGCTCACCGAGCCCGGCCAGACCGCGCTGGACAACCGCCTGCGGGTCAAGCCGATGACGTGGAGCCACGTGTACCGCGACTACTGGGGCACGCACGTCACCTCGCTCGAGGCGCTCGAGCCGCACCGGCTCATCGAGATCGAGTCGCACAGCACCGTGGAACGCACCCTCGTGGACGACCACCCCGAGCCCCTCGCCTGGTCCGACTACCAGCTCGACACGCTCCGCGACCGCTACGACGAGTACCTCTCGCCGAGCCGTCGCACGCGTCTCGACCCGACGGTGCAGCGCGAGTTCCGCGACGCGATCGCGGGGCTGCCGCCGGCCGAGGCGGTCCGGACGATCTGTGCGCTCGTGAACAGCCGGATGACGTACGTGTCCGGCTCCACGTCCGTCGGCGACGACGCGCAGACCGCGTGGGACGCCCGGCAGGGGGTCTGTCAGGACTTCACGCACGTGACGCTCGCTGCGCTCCGGGTCGCGAAGATCCCTGCCCGGTACGTGTCCGGCTACCTCTCGCCGAAAGAGGGTCTCGAGGTCGGGGAGAGCGCGACCGGCCAGTCGCACTCGTGGGTCGAGTGGTGGGCCGGGCACTGGCAGGGGATCGACCCGACCAACCTCCGCGAGGTGGGCCTGGACCACGTCGTGGTGGCACGTGGGCGCGACTACGACGACGTGCCGCCGATGAAGGGCGTGTACCAGGGGCGGTCCGAGTCGCGGCTGTCGGTCACGGTCTCGTTCACGCGGCTGGCGTAGCGCGGTCCGCGAGGCGGCTCAGGCCACGGTGAGCGTCGCGGGCAGCCCGAGGTAGCCACCCACGCGCTCGGCCGCCGCGGTGAGCACCGCGACCTCGTCCGCGCCGAGGGGCCGCCACGGGGTGAGGTCGAACCGTACGAGCGTGGGCGTCACGGTCCGGGTGTGGACCGCGACGAACTGCC
>DASSQF010000039.1:0-4324 GCA_035702685.1 Propionibacteriaceae bacterium | reverse complement strand
GTGGCCGCAGGCAGCGCCGGGTTCCCACGCGCGGCGGCCGCCGTCGACCAGGCCGCCCGGGAGCCGTCCAGGTACGCGTCCAGCACCGGCCGGTACGCACGGGCCCGCTCGCCCGGCGCGGCGCAGGATCGCTCCACCTCGCTCCCGTACAGGGTCCTGTCGCCGGCCCCTTGCCTCAGGGCGATGCCGGCCGCGACGAGGACGGGCAGCCGCTGGATGGGCGGGACGAGTGGGCCCGCGAGGCTCGCCTCGAACTCTGCCCATGCGCGCTCCGGCTGCCCGCACGCGAGCGCCGCGAGCGCTCGGGACGAGCGGGCGGACATCGTCAGCTGCAGGTCCGGCGAGACGACGCCCAGCATCCCGCCCAGAGTGGCGAGCAGGGTCTCCGCCTCGTCGGCCCGGTCCTGCCAGCAGCGCAGCTCGGCGAGCAGGAGCTGGAACTGCCGCGTGTGCGACAAGGGCGCGTCGAGGTCCAGCCCCCGCTGGATGAGCTGCTCGGCCTCCTGCCACCGTCCCAGCGCGAGAAGAGGCTCGGCGATGTTCCCGAGCAGCATCGGGCTGTACTTGCGCTCGCGCCCGAGCTCCTCCACGGTGTCGAGGCCCCGCCGACCTGCCTCGACCGCCTTCTCGTACAGCCCGGCGGTGAACAGCGCGTCGGACAGGTTCGTGGCGAGCCGGAGACGCGTCGTCCGCTGGGTCGCGAACGGCCGCGCGGACTCGATGAGCTCGAGACCGGCTGCCGGGTCGGTCGCACCGAGCTGACAGCCGAGCGTCACGAGGGCATCGGCCTTGATGGCGTCGTGGCCGAGGCGGTCCGCGAGCGCGAGGAGCTCCTGCGCCTCCGCCGCCGCGTCCGGGAGGTACATGGTCTGGTCGAGCATGGAGAGCTGGTTGAGGACCTGGGCCCGTTCCAGCGTGTCGCCGAAGGGTTCGGTGAGCCGCAGCGCTTCGAGGAGCCCGTCGCGGTCCGACACGCCGGTCAGACGGAGCAGGCGGCTGTGCAGGACGAGCAGGCGTGCCACGGCCAGAGGGTCGCGTCCCGCATCGACCCGCTCGAGGGCGGCACCGATGTACGTGAGGCCGCGCTCCATCTCGCCGGCCCTGTACGCGCGGACGCCGGCGAGCTGGAGGATGCGGGCCCGCGCCTCCGACGGGGGCGCGCCGAACTCCTCGTCGTCGGGGATGTCCAGGGCGTGCACGACGGACTCCGGGTCCGCGACACGGTCCCAGACGTCGAGCGCCCGTGCGTACAGCGTGAGCGCCTCCGCGTGGGGGAGCGAGGCGATCGCGGCCACGGTGAGGGCGGACGCGAAGCCGCGCTCCAGGTCGTGCGCCTCGAACCAGTGGGCGGGCACGGCCGAGCGGTCCAGGACCGAGCCGAGGTGGGGGTTGTCCGTGAGCACCGACGCGAACCGGGCGTGCAGGCGCGCGTGCTCGCCGGGGAGCAGGTCGTCGTACAGGACCTCTCGCAGCAGCGAGTGGCGGAACGCGTACCCGCTCTCGTCCGGGACGAGGATCGCCGCGTCCACAGCCTCGCGCAGGCACTCCTCGAGGCAGCTGTCGAGCCCCTCGGCCGCCGCGACGATGGCCAGGAGGTCGTGGTCGATCCGGTTCCCGGCCACGGAGATGAGGGCCATGAGGCGCTCGGTGGTGTCGGACAGGCGGGACAGCCGTACGCCCAGCGCGTCCCGCAGGGTGTCCGGCAGCCGGAGGCAGCCGACCGTCGTCGCGGTGGCGAGCTCGGTGACGAAGTACGGGATCCCCTGGCTGTGCTCGGCGATGAGGCGGACCAGAGCGGGGGACGGCGTGCGCCCGCTCGCCAGGGCGATGAGCTCCGCGGTCTCCGTCTGGGACAGCCTCGACATGTCGACGCGCAGCGAACCTGGCTGCCGTGATGCCTCAACGAGGAAGGGCCGGAGTGGGTGACGGCGGGGCAGCTCGTCGGAGCGGAAGGTGCACACGACGAGCAGGCGAGCGCTGAGGACCGCCCGCGACACGAAGCGCAGCAGGCCGAGCGTGGACTCGTCCGCCCAGTGCAGGTCCTCCACGACGACGAGGAGGGGCGCGACGGCCGCCGCGTGCTCGAAGATCCGCGTCACCGCCTCGTACTGCTGGAGCCTGTCGTGCGGCCGTGCCGGGCCCTCGACGAGGCTCGGTAGCAGTGGGGACAACGCAGGCCATCCCGGGCCCGCCCACTGGCGCACGGTCGACACCCCGTACCTGGACACCAGGTCACGGAGGATCCAGGTGAGGGGCGCCAGGGCCAGACCGTCCTCGCCGAGCGGCACGCACTGGCCCGACACGTGCTGGGTCTCCGGTCCCAGCCGTCCCGTCAGCCAGGAGACAAGGGTGGACTTCCCGATCCCGGCCTCGCCGCCCAGCACCACGAGGCCCGGCTCGCCGTCGACCGCACGCAGCCAGGCCCCCATGAGGGACTCCCGCTCGGCGTGCTGGCCGACGACGGTCGTCTCGTGCGGCTTGTCACGAGCCGGCGCCTGGACGCTCATGCCGGACATCGTGCCACCGACCACCGACAGTCGGCGCGGTTCGTCGCCCGTCAGGGGCATGGCACGGTGGTCGGACGGGTCGCCCCGGCCTGCACGCGCCTCGTGGCGGAACGGAGTGCACGGAGGAGGCGTGCGGTGACACCGTCGCCTGTGGAGCGGAACGGCGGGACCAGCTCGACCCGGCGTTCGCCCAAGCGTGCCCGCATCTCGATCTCGCGGGTGTCGTACATCTGCAACATGTGGTTCTCGAACATGAGTCAACAGTCGCCGTAAGCGGGCGGCCCCCACATCGGGCAGATGCCGCATCTTCGTGGCCTGCCTCCGAAATGCCCCGTCTGAGGTACCTCAGACCGCCGACCGGCGCGTCCGTCCCCACACACCGTGGCCCGTCGCCTTGCTCACGGACTGCCCGGTGCAGTAGAACTCGGCCATCGTTCGGCCGCACTTAACAACAATTCGGTAAAGCCGACTCCTCGTACAGCCTTCTGTAACACGGACGAGACACGCGCGTGGTCGAATGTGGCCCACCCCACGGTCTCGACGTGCATCCGGGGGCGTGGGGGAAAACGTCAACAAGGAGGAAGAGTGAACAGACGTATCGCCAAGCTCGCGGCCGTCACGTTCGTGGCGGGCGCCCTTGCCCTCACGGGCTGCGGGTCACGAGCCGGGAACACCACGACCGGCTCGTCCGGGGGCGCGACGAAGATCGCCAAGATCGGCGTCATCGCACCGCTCTCCGGTGATCTCTCGGCGCTGGGCCTTGGCATCAAGAACTCGGTCGACCTCGCCATCAAGCAGGCCAACGACTCCAACGCCATCCCTGGCTGGAAGCTGGAGCTCGCGGCGGAGGACGACCAGGCGACGCCGGACGTCGGCAAGAACGCCGCGACCAAGCTCTCGTCGGACGACCAGGTCGTCGGCGTCGTCGGCACCCTCAACTCCTCGGTCGCGCAGAGCGTCACCCCCGTGCTCCAGCCGGCGCACATCGTCCAGATCTCGCCGGCCAACACCAACCCGACCCTGACCCAGGGCAAGGACACCGCCAACCCGGCACGCCCGTACGACAACTACTTCCGTACGTGCACGACGGACGCCGTCCAGGGCCCGACAGCCGCCACCTACCTCCTGAGCGTGGGCATCAAGAACGTCGCGACCATCCACGACAAGAAGTCGTACGGTCAGGGCCTCGTCGAGGCGTTCACGAAGGCCTTCACGAAGGGCGGCGGCACGGTCGTCGCAGCGCAGACGATCAACCCGGACGACAAGGACTTCAGCGCGGTCATCACGAACGTGAAGGGTGCGAACCCGGCAGCCGTCTACTACGGCGGTGAGTACCCGCAGGCCGGGCCGCTCTCGAAGCAGATGAAGGCCGCCGGCCTCAACGTCCCGCTCATGGGCGGCGACGGCATCTACGACCCCGCGTACATCGACCTCGCAGGCTCCGCCGCCAACGGCGACCTCGCGACGTCCGTCGGCGCTCCGGTGGAGACCCTGGCCTCGGCCAAGGCCTTCGTGTCCGCGTACCAGGCCGCCGGCTACAAGGACCCGTACGCCGCGTACGGCGCCCAGTCGTACGACGCAGCCAACGCCATCATCAACGCCCTCAAGACGTCCCTGGCGAAGGCCACCGACGCGAAGTCCGCTCGTGCAGACACCGTCAAGGCGGTCGGCTCCGTGAGCTTCGACGGTGCCACCGGCAAGATCGCCTTCGACCAGTACGGCGACGCCGTCTCCAAGGTCATCACCGTCTACAAGGTGACGAACGGCAAGTGGGGCACGGAGAAGACGCTGAGCTGACCCGGCTCGTCGCGCGGGCG
>DASSQF010000038.1:0-7853 GCA_035702685.1 Propionibacteriaceae bacterium | reverse complement strand
GGATCGGGGCGGGTGGCTCCATCACGCTCCTCAACGCGTCGGTCGGCACGTCCCACCTCATCGTCGACGTCACCGGCTACTACACAGCAGGCGCGGCCAGCACACCCGGCGTGTACGTACCGCTGACGCCGGTACGGGTCGCCGACTCGCGCATCAGCGGCACGATCGCACCCTGGGCAGACCTCGTCGTGGACCTCTCGGCCCAGCTCGCCACCCACCTCGGATCGGCGACGACGCCGGCGAGCGCCGTGCTGAACGTCACGACGACCTCGCCCCAGATCGCCGGCTACGCGACCGCATACCCGTCCGGCGGTGCCGTGCCGAACGCATCGACGCTCAACTTCGTGAAGGGCAAGACCGTTGCCAACATGACGATCGTCAGGGTCGGAGCCGACGGCCGGATCCGCGTCCACAACGGGAGCGCCGGCACGACACAGCTCATCGTCGACCTGTCCGGCTTCTTCGTGGGCGGGACCGTGACGATGCACGGCGGCTACGTTCCGCTGTCCCAGCCCACGCGTGTCCTGGACACCCGGCTCGGACTCGGCTATCCGACCGTGGCCGGCTCCTCGGCGGTCTGCACATTCAGCCCGAACCAGCCGAACGCGGCGGCCATCGCGCTCAACGCGACGGTCACGGCGACCCATTCACCGGGGTACCTCGTCGTCTGGCCGGCGGACCGGAGCCAGCCGACGGCGTCGCAGGTGAACTTCCTCGCGAACGATACGGAAGCGAACTTCGGTCAGATCCGGCTCAGTGCCGCGAAGACCCTCTCCTTCGCCAACGTGTCCGCAGCGACGGCCCAGGTCATCGCCGACGTGTCGGGGTACTACACGGCCTGACCGGCAGGCTCGGGCCTGGTCGGCCTGTGGTTACGGGCGGATCGGCTCGGTGCGTCCTGGTACAGTCGCCCGCGATGAACGCCCAGGACCTCCGCCCTGTCCCTGCGATCCTCGTTCTCGAGGACGGACGATCCTTCATCGGACGATCCTTCGGTGCCACGGGGGAGACGTTCGGCGAGGCGGTCTTCACGACCGGCATGTCGGGTTACCAGGAGACGCTCACCGACCCCAGCTACCACCGGCAGGTCGTCATCGCCACCGCGCCGCACATCGGCAACACCGGGTGGAACGACGAGGACGACGAGTCGGGCCGCATCTGGGTATCGGGGTACGTCGTCCGTGACCCGTCGCGCATCCCCTCGAACTGGCGGTCCGTACGGTCGCTGGACGACGAGCTCCGGTCCCAAGGCGTCGTCGGCATCAGCGACATCGACACGCGTGCGCTCACCCGTCACCTCCGCGAGCGCGGCGCGATGCGGGTCGGCATCTCCACGGAGACCCTCGACGCCGACGCACTGCTCGAGAAGGTGCTCGCCTCGCCGGAGATGGAAGGGGCGAACCTCGTCGGCGACGTGACCGTCGCCGAGCCGTACACGGTCCCCGCGGAGGGCGACAGCCAGTACACGGTCGTCGCGCTCGACCTCGGCATCAAGTCGATGACGCCGAAGCAGATGGCCAAGCACCACATGACCGTCCACGTCGTGCCCGCGTCCTCGACGATCGACGAGATCATGGCGCTCCGGCCGGACGGGCTGTTCCTCTCGAACGGACCGGGTGACCCGGCGACGGCCGATGTGCAGGCCGGGCTCGTGCGCGAGGCGCTGTCGCGCGGCGTCCCCTTCTTCGGGATCTGCTTCGGCAACCAGATCTTCGGGCGGGCGCTCGGCTTCAGCACGTACAAGCTCAAGTACGGCCACCGCGGCATCAACCAGCCCGTCCAGGACCGCACGACCGGCAAGGTCGAGATCACGGCCCACAACCACGGCTTCGCGGTCGACGCGCCGGTGGACGAGCCCACCTCCACGCCCTACGGGACGGTGACCGTCTCCCACGTCTGCCTCAACGACTCTGTGGTCGAGGGGCTCGAGCTGACCGGCGACGATGGGCGGGTGCGGGGCTTCTCGGTCCAGTACCACCCGGAGGCCGCCGCCGGCCCGCACGACGCCGCGTACCTGTTCCAACGTTTCGCCGACGTCATGGCCGGCGTGAGGGGAGTGGCCTGATGCCTCGCCGCAGCGACATCTCGTCGATCCTCGTCATCGGCTCCGGACCGATCGTCATCGGCCAGGCGTGCGAGTTCGACTACTCGGGCACGCAGGCCTGCCGCGTTCTGCGCGAGGAGGGCTTCCGCGTCATCCTCGTGAACTCGAACCCGGCGACGATCATGACGGACCCCGAGTTCGCGGACGCCACGTACGTGGAGCCGATCACGCCCGAGTACGTGGAGAAGGTCATCGCGCTCGAGCGCCCGGACGCCTTGCTCGCGACGATGGGCGGACAGACCGCGCTCAACACCGCGGTCAAGCTCCACGAGAGCGGTGTCCTCGAGAAGTACGGCGTCGAGCTCATCGGCGCGAACGTCGAGGCGATCCGCCGGGGCGAGAACCGGGAGACGTTCAAGGAGGTCGTGAAGTCCCTCGACATCCCCGGCGCCGAGGCCGAGGTCGCGCGCTCGATCATCTGCCACCGGATGGACGAGGTCCTCGCGGCCGCCTCCCAGCTCGGCTACCCGGTCGTCGTCCGCCCCTCGTACACGATGGGCGGCGTCGGCTCGGGATTCGCGCACGACGAGTCCGAGCTTCGGCGCATCGCCGGTGTCGGGCTCGACGCGTCACCGGTGACGGAGGTCCTCATCGAGGAGTCGATCCTCGGGTGGAAGGAGTACGAGCTCGAGGTGATGCGCGACCGCGTCGACAACGTGGTCATCGTCTGCTCCATCGAGAACCTCGACCCCATGGGCGTCCACACCGGCGACTCGATCACCGTCGCGCCCGCCATGACGCTCACCGACCGCGAGTACCAGCGGATGCGCGACATCGGCATCGGGATCATCCGGGCCGTGGGCGTCGACACCGGCGGCTGCAACATCCAGTTTGCGGTGAACCCGGCCGACGGCCGGATGATCGTCATCGAGATGAACCCGCGGGTCTCGCGCTCCTCGGCGCTCGCCTCGAAGGCGACGGGCTTCCCCATCGCGAAGATCGCGGCGAAGGTGGCCGTCGGCTACACGCTCGACGAGATCACCAACGACATCACCGCCGAGACGCCGGCCTCGTTCGAGCCGACGCTCGACTACGTCGTCGTCAAGGTGCCCCGGTTCGCGTTCGAGAAGTTCCCGACCGCCGAGGACACGCTGACCACGCACATGAAGTCGGTCGGCGAGGCCATGGCGATCGGCCGCAACTTCACCGAGGCTCTCGGCAAGGCCCTCCGCAGCCTCGAGGACCCGCGCGCGCCGTTCGTGCTGCACGGCCCCGTGACGACACCGCTCGACGAGCTGCTGGCGGCGTGCGCCCGTCCGCACGACGGACGTCTCGGCAAGGTCGTGCTCGCGCTCCGCGCCGGCGCCACCCCGCAGCAGGTGTTCGAGGCCACGAAGATCGACCCCTGGTTCATCGACCAGCTGTGCCTGGTCGTCGACCTCGCCGAGCAGCTGGCCGCCGCGCCCGAGCTGACGTGCGACCTCCTGCGCGAGGCCAAGCGGCACGGGCTGTCCGACGCGCAGATCGCCGGCATCCGGGGCACGACCGCCGCGGAGGTCCAGGCGCAGCGGTGGCAGCAGGGCATCCGGCCGGTCTACAAGACGGTCGACACGTGTGCCGCGGAGTTCGCGGCCACGACCCCGTACCACTACTCCTCGTACGACGTCGAGACCGAGGTTGAGCCCCGCACGAAGCCGGCGGTCATCATCCTCGGCTCGGGGCCGAACCGCATCGGGCAGGGGATCGAGTTCGACTACTCCTGCGTTCACGCGGCGATGGTGCTGTCGGAGGCCGGGTACGAGACCGTGATGGTCAACTGCAACCCGGAGACCGTGTCCACCGACTACGACACCTCGGACCGGCTGTACTTCGAGCCGCTGACGTACGAGGACGTCCTCGAGGTCTACCAGGCCGAGCTCGCGGCCGGACCGGTCGCCGGCGTCATCGTCGCTCTTGGCGGGCAGACCCCGCTCAAGCTCGCTCAGTCGCTCAAGGACGCGGGCCTCCCCATCGCCGGCACGTCGCCCGAGGCGATCCACCTCGCCGAGGACCGCGGCGCGTTCGGCCAGGTCCTCAAGGACGCGGGCCTCATGGCCCCCCGGTACGGGATGGCGACCTCGCGGGACGAGGCTCGCAGGATCGCGCACGAGATCGGCTACCCGGTCCTCGTGCGCCCGTCGTACGTGCTCGGCGGTCGCGGCATGGAGATCGTGTACGACGACGCGACGCTCGACGACTACATCACGCGCGTCACCGAGGCCAGCCCGGAGAACCCCGTCATGGTGGACAAGTTCCTCGACGACGCGGTGGAGATCGACCTCGACGCGCTGTACGACGGGACCGACCTGTACCTCGGCGGGATCATGGAGCACATCGAAGAGGCGGGGGTCCACTCCGGCGACTCGGCGTGCAGCCTGCCGCCGATCACGCTCGGCAAGGAGGTCATCGCCGAGCTGCGCGCCGCGACCCTCAAGATCGCCCGGGGTGTCGGCGTGCGCGGCCTCATCAACATCCAGTACGCGCTGGCCGGGGAGACGCTGTACGTCCTCGAGGCGAACCCGCGGGCCTCCCGTACCGTTCCGTTCGTCTCGAAGGCCACCGGGACCCAGCTCGCCAAGGCCGCGGCACTCGTCATGATGGGCTCGTCGATCGCGGAGCTCCGTGCGGCCGGTCGCCTCCGGAAGGACGTCGACGGCGCTGCCACCTGGCAGGGCTCGCCGATCGCCGTCAAGGAAGCGGTCATGCCGTTCAACCGCTTCCGCACCTCCGAGGGCTCGAGCGTCGACACGGTGCTGGGACCGGAGATGCGGTCCACCGGCGAGGTCATGGGCTTCGACCGCACCTTCGGCAACGCGTTCGCGAAGTCGCAGATCGGCTCGTACGGGCCGCTGCCCAAGAGCGGCCGCGTGTTCGTGTCGGTGAACAACGCCGACAAGCGGCACGCGGTGTTCCCGATCAAGCGCCTCGCTGACCTCGGGTTCGAGATCTACGCGACGGCGGGTACGGCCGAGGTGCTCGCGCACCACGGCATCACCGTCGTGCCGGTGCGCAAGTTCAGCGAG
The DNA here is from genome assembly GCA_035702685.1 of Propionibacteriaceae bacterium. GTDB lineage: Bacteria > Actinomycetota > Actinomycetes > Propionibacteriales > Propionibacteriaceae > Fen-668. The sequence continues at coordinate 2,747 of DASSQF010000038.1, read as the reverse complement.
GGCCCTGGGCCGGACGGGTCGCCCACGATCGTCGACATGATCCTCGACGGCCAGATCCAGTTCGTCTTCAACACGCCCCACGGCCGGTCCGCCACCGGCTCGCCGCGACGCGACGGGTACGAGATCCGTACCGCGGCCGTGCACCGCGACATCCCCTGCATCACGACCGTGCAGGGACTCGCGGCGGCGGTGCAGGCGATCGAGGCGGCCCGCGACGGGGACGTCCACGTCAAGTCTCTCCAAGCGTGGGGGGCCGAGGTCACGGCGGCGCTGGACAGCCTGTGAGCCTGCGCTCGGCGGTCCTCGGGGCGGGGTACCGCTCCCTTGTCCGCCCGGCGCTGTTCCGGGCGCACGGCGGCGACCCCGAGCTCATCCACGAGTCGCTCATCGCGCTCCTCGGGGGCCTGGGCCCGGGACGGCGCGCGGCCCTGCGGATCCTGTCCGGGTCGCCCACGTCACCGGTCACGGTCGCGGGCGTGAGGTTCCCGGGCCGGGTGGGTGTCGCCGCGGGCCTCGACAAGGACGGCCTCGCCGTCCAGGCCTGGTCGGCGCTGGGGTTCGGCTTCGCCGAGCTCGGCACGGTCACGGCGATCGCGCAGCCCGGCAACGACAGGCCCCGCCTGTACCGGCTGCGCGCCAGCCGGGCGATCATCAACCGGATGGGCTTCAACAACGCGGGCGCCCAGGCCATGGCCGACCGGCTGGAGACGCTGGGCGTCCGTCGGGGTGAGCTCACGTGCGGGATCCCGCTGGGGATCTCGCTGGGCAAGTCGAAGGTGACGCCGCTCGATGAGGCCGTGCCGGACTACGTGACCTCCCTGCGGACGCTGGCCCCGTACGCCGACTACGTCGCCATCAACGTCTCCAGCCCGAACACGCCCGGCCTGCGGAGCCTCCAGGACGACGGCCTGCTCCGCGAGCTCCTGACGGCCCTCGTGCACGAGGCGTCCGCGCCGGAGCATCCGCTCGGTCCCGTACCTGTCTTCGTGAAGATCGCGCCCGACCTCAGCGACGCCCAGCTCGACCGGGTGGTCGAGGTCGTGACGGAGCACGGGGGGAGCGGTCTCATCGCCACCAACACCACCCTGTCGCGCGAGGGCCTCGCGCCCCGGGACCTGCCGCTGGCGACCCAGGCCGGTGGCCTGTCCGGGGCGCCGCTGACTCGCCGTGCGCTCGAGGTGGTCAGGCGGGTCGCAGGGTCGACGAGCCTGCCCGTCATCGGGGTGGGCGGGATCATGACCCCGGACGACGCCGCGCGCATGGTCGACGCGGGCGCCGACCTCGTCCAGGTCTACACAGGCTTCATCTACGGCGGCAACGCTCTCGTCGCCGGCATCAACGCGCTTTCGCTCGGGAGGACGACATGAGCTCGTACGGGGAACGCCTGGCAGCGGTGACCGCCGCGAGGGGTCGGCTGTGCGTGGGGATCGACCCGCACGCGTCGGTCATCGAGGCCTGGGGGCTCGAGTACGGGATCGCCGGTCTCGAGGCCGTCGCCCGCGGCATGGTCGAGGCCCTCGGTGACGTCGTCGCGGTGTTCAAGCCGCAGTCCGCGTTCTTCGAGGCCCACGGGTCAGCCGGCGTCGCGGTGCTGGAGCGGACGATCGCGGACGCGCAGGCCGCGGGAGCCCTCGTGATCGTCGACGCGAAGCGCGGCGACATCGGCTCGACGATGGCGGCCTACGCCCAGGCGTACCTGGCGGACGGCTCGCCGCTCGCCGGCGACGCCCTCACCGTGAGCCCGTACCTCGGTTTCGGCTCCCTGCAGCCGGCCATCGACCTGGCGCACGCGACCGGTCGCGGGCTGTACGTGCTGGCCCGGACGAGCAACCCGGAGGGTGGCGACGTGCAGACCGCCGTGGGCCATGACGGGCGCTCGGTCGCGCAGGGCATCGTCGACGCGGCCGCGGCCGCCAACCAAGTCTCGGGGCAGGGCGCGATCGGTCTCGTCATCGGCGCGACCCGTTCGGACGCGGGCTGCGACGTGAGGGCCTTCAACGGCTCGATCCTCGCCCCGGGCATCGGCGCCCAGGGCGGCACGATCCGAAACCTGGCAGGGATCTTCGGTCCCGCCACGGAGCACGTCCTTCCCTCCGCCAGCCGCGAGGTGCTGCTCCAGGGGCCGGACCGGAGCGCCCTGCGCGACGCGGTCGCGCGACTCACTCCGGCCTGACAGACCCCGACCGCACATACCCCTGTAGGGGTTGCTAGATTGCTGCGTGCACGGATGGCGCTGGAACGGACCGGGGGGCCCTGCACACACGCTGTCCCGCTCGTATGTTGAGGGCCCTCACTCTTCGAGCGAGGCGAGTAGGTGGATCGGAGAATGCAAGGTGGCCATTCCTCAGTTGTCGACTGAGCAGCTGCAGGCAGCACGACAGGCGGCCGCGACAGCGCGCCGTTCGCGTGCCGAGCTCAAGGCGAAGGTACGCGGCGGCTCCGTCGGTCTCGGTGACGCCCTCGACCTGGCGGCCCACGACGACGTCCTCGCCCACGTGAAGGTCGTGGACCTGCTGAAGTGCCTGCCACGCGTCGGCGACAAGCGTGCCGCCGAGGTCATGGAGCGCCTGGACATCGCGCCGAACCGGCGCCTGAGGGGACTCGGCCGCCACCAGGTCGCGGGGCTCAAGGCAGAGTTCTCGTGACGGTCACGGTCCTCACCGGCCCCTCAGGGGTCGGGAAGGGGACCGTGGTGTCCAGGCTGGTGCAGCTGCACCCCGAGATCTGGCTGTCAGTCTCGGTCACCA
>DASSQF010000037.1:0-5303 GCA_035702685.1 Propionibacteriaceae bacterium | reverse complement strand
TCTCGCCGTACCTCGACCCATGGGTCAACGGCCTCTTCCAGGACGCCCAGCCGCTCGCGGTCGGCATCTACGAAGGCCTCGTGTCGGGCCTCGTCGACGAGGTGCGCGCGCTGCGCCTCGCACGCCTCGAGCTGGACGGCGCGTACGACCCGAGCGTCCACGACGCCAAGCTGGCCACGCTGACCTGGCGCGACTTCACGCCCGCCGAGCGCGCGCTCGTACCGGCCGTCGTGACGATCAGCGGTGACGGCGCGGCCTACGACATCGGCTTCGGGGCCATGTCGCGCGTCCTCGCGGCCGGCACGCCCATCAAGTCGCTCGTGCTCGACACCGGCGGCTACTCCAACACCGGCGGGCAGGCGTCCACCGCGAGCTACTCCGGTCAGGACGCCGACCTCGCCCGGTACGGCTCGTCCCACGCGGGCAAGCAGGAGAGCCGCAAGGAGCTTGGTCTCCTGGCCGCGTTCCACCCGAACACGTACGTGTGCGCCACCGCGACCGCGTACCACGCGCACTTCCTGCGCGCGTCGGGGGAGATGCTCGGCTTCGACCAGGGGGCTGCGCTCATGGTCACGTACACGCCGTGCGACACGGAGAACGGCATGCCGGAGGACCAGGCGAACCAGCGGTCCCAGCTCGCCGTCGAGAGCCGGGTGAGCCCGCTGTTCATCCACGACCCGCGCAAGGGGAGCACCTTCTCGCAGCGGTTCAGCATCGACGGCAACCGCGAGCCGCACGGGCTGTGGGTGACCAAGCCGCTCACGTACCGCGACAGCAGCGGCCAGGTGCAGCTCATGAAGCGGCCGTACACGCCGGCCGACTTCGCCGTCGGCGAGCAGCGGTTCGCGAAGCAGTTCCGCTGGCTCGCCGCTCACGAGGAGGACGGGGCGATCCCGATCGACGAGTACGTCGAGCTGCCCCCGGGCCAGCGGGCCGCCCGGACGCCGTTCGTCTACACGACCGACCGCCAGCAGCGGCTGGTCAAGATGGCCTGCTCCCCGGCCATCGTCGCGCTCGTCGAGGACCGCCGCCAGAACTGGCGCACCCTGCAGTTCCTGTCCGGCCAGTCCGAGGCCTTGCTGTCCGCGCAGCACAAGGCCGAGGTGGACGCGTGGAGCGCCCGCTACGCCGAGGCCATGACCGAGCACGAGACGAGCCTCGACACCATCGCCCAGGCGATGGCCGACCTGGCCACGTCGAGCGGAGCGCCGGTCGGAGGACCGCTCCGGCTCGGGCTGTTCGGCTCGGCACCGGCCGCTGACGTCGACCTGGCCCCGGCGGCAGCCGCCTCGGGGGAGCCGCTCGTCTGGCTCGACCCCGAGGACGTCGCCAAGTGCAATGACTGCGCGACCTGCTACCAGGAGCTGCCGCAGCTGTTCGAGAAGTCCACGGTCGTCATCGACGGCGAGGCTCGCACCGTGGCACGGATGATCCCCGACGCCCTCGACGGACTGGAGATCACCGAGGAGCTGGCCGGGCGCATCAGCCGGGTCAAGGCCACCTGCGACGCGGAGATCATCAAATGAACGACCAGGGGTTCTCGAGCCAGCTGGGGCTGCTGGAGCGGCGCCTCACCGCTGACCCGCGCTCGTTCCGGGAGCTGTTCACGGCGGACGGCATGGAGGCCGTCGCCTGGGAGTTCCGCCAGGACGAGCTCAGCGCGCACTTCATCGCGTCCCTCTGGGACGTGCTGAGCCGCGACGACGACAGCAGCCGCATCATGATGCGGTTCCTGTGGCGCCTGCCGGTGGGCAAGAAGCGGATGTTCATCCGGGCCCTCGACGCGCACCTGTCGAAGCGCTACCCGATGTTCGCCGGCCTCAGCCAGAACTGGCCGGCGGGCAACGCCATCCCTCCGTACATCCGTGAGCCGGACGTCCGGTCCCAGGACTTCGAGCTGGTCAACAAGGGCTACCTCGGCTACATGGACCTCGGCTACACGCGCCGCGACATCGAGCTGTTCGTGTGGCTGGAGGCCCTGCGCGACAAGCAGTGCGCCGAGGCGCCGTGCGAGCTGGGCGTGCTCCTCGTCGGCCACAAGGAGCCGCAGGGCGGCTGTCCCGTGCAGATCCACATCCCGACGATGTTCGAGCTCATCGGGGAGGGGAAGTTCCGCGAGGCGCTCGAGATGCTGGAGTCGTGCAACCCGCTGCCGAACGTCACCGGTCGCGTGTGCCCGCAGGAGCTGCAGTGCGAGGGCATGTGCATCCACAAGCGGGCGATGACCATCGGCCAGCTCGAGTGGTTCCTGCCCGAGTGGGACAAGCTCGCGTCGCCCGGGCGCGCCATCGCCCGGTTCGCCCGTGTCCACGACCCGTGGGAGGCCGCCGTGCGGCCGCCCGTCGCGGTCGTCGGCTCGGGCCCGTCCGGGCTCATCACCGCCTACCTTCTCGCCGCGGAGGGCTTCCCCGTCACCGTCTTCGAAGCCTTCCACGAGCTCGGGGGAGTGCTGCGGTACGGCATCCCGGAGTTCCGGCTGCCGAACCAGCTCATCGACGACGTAGTCGAGAAGATCCGCGCGCTGGGCGGGCGTTTCGTCACGAACTTCGTGGTCGGCAAGACGGCCACGCTCGAGAAGCTCCGCCGCGCCGGGTTCGTCCGCATCTTCGTCGGCAGCGGGGCCGGTCTCCCGCGCTTCCTCAACGTGCCGGGCGAGCACCTGCTGAACATCATGAGCGCGAACGAGTTCCTCACCCGCGTGAACCTCATGCAGGCCCACCGCCCGACGCGCGAGACGCCGCTGCCCGAGACCGAGGACAAGGAGGTGCTCATCATCGGCGGTGGCAACACCGCGATGGACGCCGCCCGTACCGCCCGTCGGCTCGGCGGGCACGTGACGATCGTCTACCGCCGCACCCGGGCCGAGATGCCGGCGCGCGTCGAGGAGCTCGAGCACGCCCTCGAGGAGGGCATCGACCTGGCCGTCCTGCGGTCCCCGATCGAGTTCACGGGCGACCCCCAGACGCACTTCGTGACCAGCGCGACCGTGGAGATCATCGCGCTGGGCGAGCCGGACGCCTCGGGCCGGCGCAGCCCTGTACCGACGGGCCGTACCGTCGTGATGCCCGCCGACCTCGTCATCATGGCGCTCGGCAACTCCGCCAACCCGATCATCAAGGACTCCGAGCCGAACCTGTCGGTGTCGCGGTACGGGACGATCGAGCAGCCCCAGGACGCCTCGAAGGAGACGTCGATCGCGGGCATCTACACCGGCGGTGACGCCGCCCGTGGCGGCTCGACCGCGATCCGGGCCGCGGGCGACGGCCAGGCGGCCGCCCGCGAGATCGTCCGGACGATGGCGCGCATGAACAGCGCCGAGGTCACCGACCGGGTGCACAAGGCGCTCGCGTTCACCGACGCGGCCGCGGAGCAGCCCGTCATCGTGGCCAAGAAGCACCTCAGCGTGGGCATCGAGGAGTTCGAGGTACGGGCGCCGGTCATCGCGAGGTCGGCGAGGGCGGGCCAGTTCGTACGGGTCCTGCCGCGGCCGGACGGCGAGCTCATTCCGCTGACGCTCGCCGACTGGGACGCCGCCAAGGGCACGATCACGATCGTCGTGCAGGCGATGGGCACGTCGACGTTGCAGATCAACCAGATGAAGGTGGGGGACGCGTTCGCGGGGATCGCCGGGCCGCTGGGCCGCCCCAGCGACCTGGACCTGTACGAGAACGCCACGGTCGTCTTCACGGCTGGCGGCCTCGGGCTGCCGCCCGTGTACCCGATCATGCGGGAGCACCTGCGGCTCGGGAACCGTGTCACCCTCATCTCCGGCTTCCGCAGCGCGGAGCTCATGTTCTGGGACGGCCCCGAGGAGCGGGTCGCGCAGCTCAAGGGCGAGTTCGGCGACCTGCTCGATGTCGTGTACGCGACCAACGACGGCTCGTACGGCGTCCAGGGCTTCGTCACCGCGCCGCTGCAGGAGATGCTCGACGCTCACCGTGACGGGACGGGGACTCCGATCGCCGAGGTCGTCACCATCGGGCCGCCGCTCATGATGCGCGGCGTCTCCGACCTGACCCGCCCGTACGGCGTCCACTGCGTCGCCAGCCTCAACTCGATCATGGTCGACGCGACGGGGATGTGCGGCGCGTGCATGGTCCCGGTGGTGGAGGGCGACAAGCTCGTCCGCAAGCACGCCTGCATCGACGGGCCGGAGATCGACGCCCACGCGATCGACTGGGACAAGTTCCTGCCGCGCTTCAGCCAGTTCCGGGCGCAGGAGCAGGCGAGCCGGGCGGCGAACGGGTTCTAGCGGCCGACGCGGGTCATCCGCAGGCCGGTCGTCCTCCTCTCTCTCAACCTGCCCTGGAAACGGGGTAAGGAGAGGCGGAGCGCAAGGAGGACGACCGTGGCTTTTCCGATGAAGGACCCGCTGCTCGCAAGGCTCAAGGGCCACGGGAGCGGCGGGGGACCCGCGGCGTACGCCGGCGTCCTCTCGCTCGTGGTCCTCGCCATCGTCGGACTGGTCGGGATCCTCACGCACCTGCCGTGGCTGTTCCCCAGTCTCGGCCCCACGGTCATGCTGTTCTTCGAGTCCCCCGAGCAGCCGGCCTCGCGACCCGAGAACACGCTGATCGGCCACCTCACGGGGGCGGCCATGGGCGTGCTCTGCCTGTACGGCTTCAGCCTTCAGCACACGCCGTCGGCTCCCGTCGGCGGCCTCACCGGCTCGTACGTGGCGGCGGGCGCGCTGTCGGTGGCCCTCACCACGCTCGTCCTCACCTGGCTGCAGAGGCCTCACCCTCCGGCAGGCGCTACCACGCTCATTGTGAGCCTGGGGATCCTCCGCACCCCGGTTCAGCTGCTCTCGCTGGTCGGGGCCGTCGTGCTCGTGACGATCGACGGCTGGGCGCTCAACATCCTGCTCGGGACCAGGCCCGCTCCGGCGACGGCGGGCTGAGCACAGGGCCGGGCATCGAGCCTCGAGCCGCCGCTAGGGTGGCAGTCATGTTCGCGATCGCAGTGAGGTTCGACCTGAAGGACGACGAGGCGGCTCAGAAGTTCGACGCCCTCCTCGCCGACGCGCTCGAAGGCATCAAGGAGTCGGAACCGGAGACCCTGGTCTACGCGGTGCACAGCGTGGACGGCGCTCCGTTGGCGCGGTTGTTCTACGAGGTCTACACCAGTCCCGAGGCCCACGCGTTCCACGGCGCCAACGAGCGGACCCGCGCCTTCCTGTCCCAGATCGACGTCCTCACCTCGAACATTCGCGACGAGTTCCTCGGTGCGCCGGTGGGCAAGCTGTTCTGAGGTCCGACAGCGGCGACAAAGGCCGCCGCCCCTGTCCCCGAGGACGGTCCGTG
>DASSQF010000036.1:0-5502 GCA_035702685.1 Propionibacteriaceae bacterium | reverse complement strand
AGGAAGCCGAGGTCGGCCATGTGGTCCGCCTCGTCGAGCACGGTGACCTCCACAGTGTCCAGCGAGGCGGCGCCCTGGTCGAGCAGGTCGACGAGCCGGCCGGGAGTGGCGACCACGACGTCGACGCCACGCTCGAAGGCGCGGAGCTGCGGCCCGTACGACATGCCTCCCGCGACGAGCGCGACGTCGAGGCCGGTCGCCCTCGCCAGGGGTGCGAGGACGTCCGCGACCTGCATCGCGAGCTCCCGGGTGGGGACGAGGACGAGCCCGCGGACCCCCAGTCCCCGCTTGGTCGAGAGGCGGGCGAGCATGGGAAGGCCGAAGCCCAGGGTCTTGCCGGAGCCTGTACGGCCGCGGCCCAGGACGTCCCGGCCCTCCAGCGCGTCCGGGATGGTGGCGGCCTGGATCGGGAAGGGCTCGGTGATGCCCAGGCCCGCGAGGACGCCCGTGAGCTCGGACGGAAGGCCGAGGTCGGCGAATCCGGATCCGGTCGCCTCGACAGCCGTCACCTCGGGAGCGGTCCACTCCATCTGGTCGCTCTGCGGAGCGTCGGTACGGGACCGGTCGTAGGTACGGTCGTCGCGGGAGCGATCGGTACGGGGACCCCGCTCGTCCCGGAAGCGGTCGTTGCCCGGTCGCCGGTCGTCGCGGAAGCGGTCATTGCCGGGGCGCCGGTCGTCGCGCACGCGGTCGGCGCGGGGCGGTCGGTCCTCCCAGCGTCGCTCAGGGCGCTGCCGGCTCTCCTCGCCGATCGGACGCTCGTCCGCCCACGTGCGGGGACGGTCCTCGCCGGACTGGGGACGGTCGTCGCGGAAGCGCGGGCGGTCGTCACTCCACGTGCGGGGACGGTCCTCCCGGGAGCGGGGACGGTCGTCGCGGAAGCGCGGGCGGTCGTCCCGGAAGCGTTCGGCGTGCAGGCGGGGGCGCTCCTCGTGGCGGCGCGGCCCCGAGCCCTGACGATCCTCGCGGGCCTCCGCCCAGCGACCTGAGGAGCCGACTCGGTCACGGCGGGCCTGCTCGTCGGACCAGTCCGGCCGCGGCGTGTCGCGCCGCGCCTGCCAGCGGCTGTTGGGAAGGTCTCGCCCGCGGCCCGACTCCGCGCGGTCGCGATCCGTACGCGACGATGCACCTCCCCGGTCCTCCCACCGGCCCCCACGGTCGTCGGCTGACGAGCGCTGGTGCTCGTCGTAGGCGGGGCGACCTTGACGGTCGGCGTAGGAGGGGCGACCCGGACGCTCGCCGTACCGGGACTGGCGGGCGTCGCCGGACCCCTGCCGACGGTCCTCGAAGCGAGGACTCTCGTCTCCTCGTCCGCGCTCGTCCCCGCGGCCAGCGGGCCGGTCGGCGTAGGGGCTGCGGCCGGGACGGTCATCGCTACGCGCGGCGCGTCCGTCGCCCGCGTACCCTCCCCGGCCCTGTCGCCCCGAGGTCACCGAACGGTCGTCCCTGCCGGAGAAGGAGCGGCTGGTGCTCGGCCGGTGCTCGTCCCGGCCCGTACCCTCGCGACGGTCGTTGCCGGTGCGGAACCCCTCGCGGCGGTCGCTGTCGCTGCGGAACCCCTGGCGACGGTCGCTGTCGGTGCGGAACCCCTCGCGGCGGTCGCCCCGGCCCGTCGCCGGACGCGGAGCCACGGTGCGGCTCCTCTTCTGGGAAGCCGTCCAACGCTGCTTGGGACCTTTGGACGCGCGTCGAGAGCCGGACTCGGCCATGGGGGAACTCATCTCTGCAGAACGGGCGCAGACCAGCGCCATCACCCGATGCGGACGCACCCGGGCTGGGAGAACTCTACCAGTCCCTGCACAACTCCCGGCCGCCGCGCACGGTCACCCGCCACCGCGGCCGCCCCACTCGTCGCCGTCCTGGGGCCGTCGGTTCATCATGGGGCCATGGTGAACCTCCACATCCCACGACGAATTCATCACGGGAAGTGCAGGGTTTCCTACAGGCCTTGATGAACCCACGGGCGCGGCTGGATCCCGAGGCATACGGCAGGCGGGCAGGCGCCCCGAGTGGCCCTGCCCAACTCCACACATGATGGCCTGCCCAAGCCCCACCTGGATGACGGGCACGAAGGCGCTCGGCCCCGGGCTGAACCCGAAAATCGTGGATATGACGGCCGGAGAGCGCTGGTCAAGCCGGCCGAACCCGAAAAGTGTTGCTGCGAAGCCCTGAAACGCCTTTCATAGCAACAGTTTTCGGGTTCGGGCAGTCGCAGGGAACACACACCGGCCTCATATCAACGTTTTCCGCGTTCCACGGGAGCACCTGACCTCCCTACATGCTCGCCGCCCTGTCGGTCGCCCGCGCGTCGACCTCGACGTCTCGGTGGTCGACCCGGTGACCCCGGCCCTCGACGAAGGGATCGCCCGGATCGAGGATTCCCCAGGTGGTCAGCCGAGCAGCCACAGCAGGAGGAAGAGGGCGCAGCCCGACACGCCCACGGCTCCCCCGACCGACTGCCAGCGCTGCGTACGGTCCGGGTCGACCCACTGCAGGAACGTGAACGGCAGGGCAGCCAGCGCGCTGGCGAGGAGCGCGAGCACGAGGTACGTCGAGACCGCCGCCTCCACTCGTCCGTGACCCCCCGTGAACGCGACGTGCCAGGCATTCCACGCCACCAGGCCCGCACCGACCCAGCTCACAAGTCCCGCCACGGCGACGCCGCCGAGGACCAGCGGCCGCGGCACCGCACGCGGTGATCGTGTCTCCGGGGCGTCCATCAGCGGGCGACGAAGTCGTACTCCTGGAAGGCCGCGACTTCCGGCTCCCAGCGTGACGTGACGAAGCCGACATGGGCGGGGTGGCTGTTGTACGCCTCGTACGCGTCCTGGTCGGCGAACACCATGGAGAACTGCCACGCCATGTCGCTCTTGGGGCTGACCTGCTCGTTCACCGTGAACTCGCCGACGCCGGGGATCGACGTGAGCGTCGTACGGCCCGTCTCGAGGAACTCGCGCTCGGCGTCCGAGCCGCGCTCGTGGACGAGCCGGAACACGACGGTGTGCTGGATGGACATGGTCTCCCTGCTCTCGTACGGGCGGCTCAGCCGACCCAGACCCTGGCGTTGCGGAACATCCTCTGCCACGGGCTGACCTGGTCGATGGGGCCGTCGGTCCACGACAGCTGCGCGTTCCGGGCGACCCGCTCCGGGTGCGGCATCATCGCGGTGAACCGGCCGTCCGGTGTCGTGACGGCCGTGAGACCCTCGGGCGAGCCGTTGGGGTTGGCAGGGTACGAGACCGCGGCCGTCCCGTCGACGGTGACGAACCGTGCCGACCGTACGACCGCGTCGGCGTCTCCCTGGACGGAGAAGTCCGCGAACCCCTCCCCGTGGGCGACGGCGATCGGCACACGGCTGCCGGCCATTCCTGTGAAGAACAGCGACGGCGAGTCGAGGACCTCCACGAGGCTCAGCCGGGCCTCGAACTGCTCCGAGCGGTTGCGCGTGAACCGCGGCCACGCCTCGGCGCCCGGAATGAGATCGGCGAGCGCGGCGAACATCTGGCACCCGTTGCAGATGCCCAACCCGAACGTGTCCTCGCGGTGGAAGAACTCGGTGAACGCGTCGGTGAGGCGCGGGTTGAACAGGACCGACCGCGCCCAGCCCTCGCCGGCGCCGAGCGTGTCACCGTACGAGAACCCGCCGCACGCGACGACGCCGACGACGTCGGCAAGGTCGAACCGTCGGGCCTGGAGGTCGGTCATGTGGACGTCGTACGTGGCGAAGCCGGCGACGTGGAACGCATGCGCCGTCTCGACGTGGCTGTTGACGCCCTGCTCGCGCAGGATCGCGACCTTGGGGCGAGCACCGCGGGCGATGTACGGGGCGGCGACGTCGTCGACCGGGTCGAACGTCGGCGCGACGACGAGGGTCGGCTCCGGCGCGCCCACCGCGGCGTGCTCCTCATCCGCACACTCGGGGTTGTCCCGGAGTGCTGAGATCCGCCACGACACCTCGTCCCAGGCCTGCGCGAGGTCTCGGACCTCCTCGTCGAGGACCTGGCCGCCGGGGAACGTCACGCGCACGCGCCTGTCGGCGTTGGTCCGTCCGACCACCCTGCTCATGTCGCCCAGCCCGTGCGCCGCGAGCACGGCGAGCACACGCCCCTCGTCGCCTTCCGCGACCCCGAGGACGACGCCCAGCTCCTCGGTGAACAGTGCCTCGAGGCCCGCAGCCTCGAGGTCGACGCCGGTTCCGCCGGCGAACGCCAGCTCGCACACCGTCGCCCAGAGTCCGCCGTCGGAGCGGTCGTGGTACGCGGTGACGAGTCCCTCTGTCCGCAGCTCGGACAGCGCTGCCGCCAGCGCGACCAGGCGTGACGGGTCGTCGACGTCCGCCACCACCTCGCCGTACTGGCCGCTCACCTGGGCGAGCATCGACCCACCGAGCCGGTTCCTGCCGGCGCCCAGGTCGACGAGGACCAGCGCGGAGCCGGCTCGAAGCTGCGGCGTCCAGGTCCCGGCGACGGTCGGCAGCGACGCGAACGCGGACACCACGAGGGACACCGGGGACGTCACCTGCCGGGCCTCACCGTCCGCGTCCGTCCAGCGGGTGCGCATGGAGAGCGAGTCCTTGCCGACGGGTACGGAGATGCCGAGCGCGGGGCACAGCTCCATCGCCACGGCCTGCACCGTGTCGTACAGGGCGGCGTCCTCGCCGTCCTCGCCGCACGCCGCCATCCAGTTGCAGCTGAGCTTGACGCCGGACAGCGTCACGGGGGCCGCCAAGAGGTTCGTCAGGGCCTCGCCGACGGCCATCCTGCCCGAGGCGGGAGCGTCGAGCGCGGCGAGGGGCATGCGTTCCCCCGACGCCATCGCCTCGCCGGCGAGACCCGAGTAGTCCGACAGCGTCACGGCGACGTCGGCGACCGGCACCTGCCACGGTCCGACCATCTGGTCGCGGTGGTCGAGGCCGCCGACCGTACGGTCGCCGATCGTGACGAGGAACCGCTTCGAGCCGACGGACGGGTGACGAAGGACCGCGTACGCGGCGTCGCGGAGCTCGATCCGTCGGAGGTCCAGTGGGGACCCGGCTCGCTCCACGCGCCGCACGTCCCGCGTCATCCGCGGCGGCTTGCCGAGCAGCACGTCCATGGGCATGTCGATGGGCCGGTCGTCGCCCTCAGCGTCGGCCGGGCCCGGTGCGAGGACGAGCCGGCCGTCGTCGCGAGCGACGCCCACGACCGCATACGGGCAGCGCTCGCGCTCGCACAAGGCCGCGAACCCCTGCAGCGAGGAGGGAGCGATCGCCAGCACGTACCGCTCCTGGCTCTCGTTGCTCCAGATCTCCTTCGGCGCGAGCCCGGACTCCTCCACCGGCACCGCCGACAGGTCGAAGCGCGCACCCAGGCCGGCGCCTTCGACGAGCTCGGGGAACGCGTTCGACAGTCCGCCCGCGCCGACGTCGTGGATGGAGAGGATCGGGTTGTCCGCGCCGAGCCGGCGGCAGTGGTTGATGACCTCCTGCGCGCGGCGCTGGATCTCGGGGTTGCCGCGCTGGAC
>DASSQF010000035.1:0-7607 GCA_035702685.1 Propionibacteriaceae bacterium | reverse complement strand
GAACACCCAGACTGCGGATGCCTTTCCGGCGGAGTCCCTCAACCCCATCGCGGGGCCCAGGCTGCGCGGCGTCCCGGGTCGGCCCGACATGGTGGCGGTCGGCACGATCATCTGGCTCGCCAGCGAGCTGATGTTCTTCGCCGCCCTCTTCGCCGCCTTCTTCACCATCCGCAACGTGACGAACGCGGCCGCGGCGCCGGGCACGACCTCGTTGTGGAACTGGGGCCACAGCCTCCTCGACATCCCGTACGCGGGCGTCAACACCCTCATCCTCGTGGCGAGCTCCGTCACGTGCCAGCTCGGCGTCCACGCCGCGGAGCACATGCGCGCCTCACGCACCGGAAGCCTCTTCCAGGTCTTCAAGTGGGGCATGCGCGAGTGGTACACGCTCACGTTCGTCATGGGCGCCGTGTTCGTCTCGGGCCAGGTGTGGGAGTACTTCAACCTCTTCCACGAGGGCCTCACGCTCTCCTCCAACGTCTACGGGTCCCTGTTCTTCCTCGCCACGGGCTTCCACGCGCTGCACGTCACCGGGGGTCTCATCGCGTTCCTGCTGCTCATCGGCCGCACGTACATGACGCGCCAGTTCACGCGGGAGCAGCTCGTCAACTCGATCGTCGTCTCGTACTACTGGCACTTCGTCGATGCAATCTGGGTCATCCTCTTCTTCGTCATCTACCTGCTGGAGCTGATCTCGTGAGCGACCGCAACATCCGCCGTCGGACCCGCAGGTCGCCTCTCCGTCGCGCCGCCCTCATCGGGGCGGCCCTCGTCGTCATGGGGGGCATCTCGGCGGTCGCCGCTCCGACCGTGTCGAACGCGTCCCCGCTGCCGACCGAGATCGGGACGGGCCAGCAGATCTTCATCAAGAACTGCTCCTCGTGCCACGGCCTCAACGCCCAGGGCGTGACGGTCAACGGCACCGTGATCGGCCCCAACATCCAGAACGCCGGCGCCGCCGCGGTGTCCTTCCAGATGTCGAGCGGCCGCATGCCGATGGCGGGCCAGCAGCAGCAGTCCCGGCGTACCACGAACACGTTCTCCGCGGACGAGATCAAGGCCGTGGCCGAGTACGTGGGGTCCCTGGGCAAGGGTCCCGGCCTCCCCGACCCGTCGCAGTACGACACCGCAGGGATGTCCTCTGAGGAGATCGCCAAGGGCGGGGAGCTGTTCCGGACCAACTGCTCCGCGTGCCACAACTACGCGGGCAAGGGCGGCGCCCTGTCGAACGGGAACTACGCGCCGCCGCTCACGGGCACGGGCGTCACGAACCAGGAGATCTGGGAGGCGCTGCGGACGGGTCCGCAGAACATGCCGGTCTTCTCCCCCTCACAGCTGTCCGACGACGACGCCAAGTCGATCATGGCGTACATCTCCAGCGTGAACTCAGCGCCGGACAGTGGGTACTCACTGGGTGGGGTAGGACCGGTCACCGAGGGTGCCGCCGCGTGGATCATCGGCATCGGCAGCCTGGTGGGGTTCACCCTCTGGATCACCTCGAGAGGAGCCAGGGCACGATGAGCTCGGACCTGGAAGTCACGCACACCCACCCCGTACCTGACCCAGGCCTGGACGAGCACGTCGAGCGCTGGACGGACGCGGATCCCGCGGCAGCGAGGCGTGCGGAGCGCCAGGTAGCCGCCTGCTTCGGCGTCATCCCGCTGCTCGCGCTCGGCTTCGTCGCCGTGTACTTCTTCATGCCGAAGACCTGGGCGGTCGAGTTCGCCGGTCTCCACACGCCGGCCCAGCACCTGTGGCTCGGCCTCCTCGGCGGCGTCGCGATCCTGCTCGTGGGCATCGGCGCGGTCCAGTGGGCCCGCCTCATCATGGGCGACCACGAGATCAGCGAGGAGCGCCACCCGGCGGGCTCCGACGCCGTGGCTCGTGAGGAGGCGCTCGAGGAGGTCCACGAGGGCATCGCCCAGAGTGAGCTGCCCCGGCGGTCGCTCATCGGCAAGACGCTCATGATCGCTCTCCCCTCGCTCGCGCTGCCGGCGCTCGTCACCCTGCTCGACATGGGCCCGTGGCCGGGGCCGGGCACCCGCGCCGCCACCATCGAGAAGACGATCTGGGCCGAGGGCGTGCACCTCGTGACCGACGTCACGTACAAGCGGATCAAGGCCTCCGACCTGGCCGTGGGCGAGCTCGTCAACGCCGCTCCGGAGACCATCAAGGACCTGAACAACGACCCCGCCGCGAAGGCGGCGGCGACCGCGAAGGCCGCGATCATCATCGTCCGGATGGACCCGGCGACCATCAAGATCCCCGAGTCCCGCAAGGACTGGCAGGTCGACGGCATCCTCTGCTACTCGAAGATCTGCACGCACGTCGGCTGCCCGATCAGCCTGTGGGAGCAGCTGACCCACCACCTGCTCTGCCCGTGCCACCAGTCGACCTTCGACCTCGGCAACTCGGGGGTCGTCGTCTTCGGGCCCGCGGCGCGGTCGCTGCCCCAGCTGCCCATCACGACGGACTCCGAGGGCTACCTCGTTGCACGCAGCGACTTCACCGTCCCTGTGGGCCCGAGCTACTTTGAACGTGACTCCCGGCACGACTACAAGGATGGAGACAACTGATGGCGAAGCCGACCACGGTCTCCCCGGACTCTGAGGCGCTGGAGAGCGCGAGGCCCCCGGGCAGGAGGCCGCTGGCCGGCCTCGGCGGCCCGGTGGGCTGGCTCGACGACCGCGTCGGGCTCGCGAAGCTCAGCCGCCACAACCTGCGGAAGGTGTTCCCCGACCACTGGTCGTTCCTGCTGGGCGAGATCGCGCTCTACTCGTTCATCATCCTGCTGCTGACCGGCGTCTTCCTCACGATCTGGTTCAAGCCGTCCATGACCGAGGTCGAGTACATGGGCACGTACCAGCTCCTCCACGGCGTGCCGATGTCCGAGGCGTACCAGTCGACCCTCGCGATCTCCTTCGACGTCCGCGGCGGCCTCCTCGTCCGCCAGGTGCACCACTGGGCCGCGATGCTCTTCGTCGCGGCAGCCACCGTGCACATGCTCCGCATCTTCTTCACCGGCGCCTTCCGCAAGCCGCGTGAGATCAACTGGCTCATCGGCATCGGCCTGCTGTCCATGGCGCTGGTCGAGGGCTTCGCCGGCTACTCCCTGCCCGACGACCTGCTGAGCGGCACGGGCCTCCGCTTCGTCGATGGCCTCATCCGCTCCATCCCCGTCATCGGGACCTGGGCCGAGTTCCTCGTCTTCGGCGGCGAGTTCCCGGGCACGATCATCGTGGCCCGCCTGTACATGGTGCACATCCTTCTCGTGCCCGGCCTGCTGCTCGCCCTGATCGGCGCCCACCTGGCCCTCGTCGTCTACCACAAGCACACCCAGTTCCCTGGTCCCGGACGGACCGAGAAGAACGTCGTCGGCTACCCCCTGTTCCCCGTGTACATGGCCAAGGCCGGCGGCTTCTTCTTCATCGTGTTCGGCGTGACCGTCCTCATGGGCACGTTCCTGTCGATCAACCCGGTGTGGAAGTTCGGCCCGTACACGCCGAACCAGATCACGGCGGGGTCGCAGCCCGACTGGTACATGGGCTTCGTCGAGGGCGCCATCCGCATCTTCCCGCCCCTCGAGTCGCACTGGGGCCCGACGACGTGGTCGTGGCAGATCTTCCTGCCGGGCGTCGGGCTGCTGGGCCTGCTGTTCACCGGCCTCGCCGTCTACCCGTTCATCGAGGCATGGATCACCGGTGACAAGGCGGAGCACCACCTCCTCGACCGGCCGCGCAACGCCGCGACCCGTACCTCGTTCGGCGTGGCCGGCATCACGTGCTACGCGATGTTCTGGATCGCCGGCGGCAACGACATCCTCGCGAACAACTTCGGGCTGAGCCTCAACGCGATCACGTGGTTCATGCGCTTCGCGGTGTTCATCGCACCCGTCCTCGCGTTCATGATCACCCGGCGCATCTGCACCTCCCTGCAGCGCCACGACGCGGAGAAGGTGCTCCACGGCGTCGAGACCGGCGTGATCGTACGGACGCCGGACGGCGGCTACTACGAGGACCACCTGCCCATCACGGTCGACGAGGCCTACACGCTCACGCAGCACGCCGAGTACCCCGCGCTCGAGCCGACGGCTGCCGTCGACGCGAACGGCGTCCGGGTGCCGGCGCGCGTCACGAGGCGGCGGGCACGGGTGCGGGACTGGTTCTTCCGGCCCAACATCGCCAAGCCGACGGCGGACGAGGTGACAGAGGCCCGAAGCCATGGCGCGGAGCACCCCGCGTCCCCCTCGATCGAGCCGTCCGAGGAGAAGAAGGCGGTCTCGCAGCACTGATGTCCGCCCGTCCGACCCGCCTGTACGAGGCGTACGTGTTCGACATGGACGGGACGATCTATCTTGGCGACGAGCTGCTGCCGGGCGCGCACCGGCTCATCAGCGAGCTGCGGCGCCGTCAGGTGCCCGTCCGGTTCCTCTCGAACAACCCCACCCGGGACCCGGAGATGTACGCGGCCAAGCTCACCAAGCTCGGCCTGCCGACGCCCGTCGCCGACATCGCGAACACCGTGGTGACGACGGTCCGATGGCTGCTGCTGCACCGTCCGGGCGCGGTCGTCTTCCCTATCGCCGAGGAGCCGCTGCTCCGGGCCCTGGCGGCGGCGGGGATCGAGACGAGCGACGACCCGTCACGGATCGACGTCGTCATCAGCTCGTACGACCGCTCGTTCGACTACCGCAAGCTCCAGATCGCCTTCGACGCCATCTGGTACCACCACAGGGCGGAGCTCGTCGAGACGAACCCCGACCGGTACTGCCCGTTCCCCGGGGGGCGTGGGGAGCCCGACTGCGCGGCGATCACCGCCGCCATCGAGGCCTGTACCGGCACCCGCAAGATCGCGAGCTTCGGCAAGCCGGATCCGATCATGGTCGAGGAGGCGCTCCGTGGCCTCGACGTCGAGCCGGCCGACTGCCTCATGATCGGCGACCGCCTCATGACCGACGTCGCCATGGCGGTGGACGCCGGGATGGCCTCCTGCCTCGTGCTCACGGGCGACTCGACGCGCGAGGAGGCCGAGGCGCTTCCCCCTGCCCGCCGGCCCACGTACACGGTCTCGCGGGTGGACGAGCTCCTCCCCGAGACGGTCTGGATCGACCGAGGCTGGGCGGTCGCGTAGGCGGCCCCCTGGGCGGGCCGTGGCAGGATGTGCGCCGTGCGATTCCTCGACGGCAAGCCCCCGTACGACCTGACCTACAACGACGTCTTCATGGCGCCCAACCGGTCCAGCGTGTCCTCGCGGACCGAGGTCGACCTGACGAGCACCGACGGCCTGGCCACTCCCCTCCCGATCGTCGTGGCGAACATGACCGCGATCAGCGGGCGGCGGATGGCCGAGACGATGGCCCGCCGGGGCGGGATCGCGATCCTTCCGCAGGACATCCCCACCGATGTCGTCGCCGAGCAGATCGCGAAGGTCAAGGCGGCCCACCCGGTGTTCGAGACCCCGATCCGTGTCGTCGTCGGCTCCACTGTCGGCGAGGCCATGGCGCTCATGCCCAAGCGGGCGCACGGCGTCGCCGTCGTCGTCCAGGACGGGAAGCCGGTCGGCATCGTCTCGCCCGCCGAGTTCGAGGGGGTCGACCGCTTCACGCAGGTGCAGGAGGTCATGACGGGCGACCTCACCGTCGTCGGTACGGACGCGACGCCCTCGGACGTCTTCGACAGGCTCTCGGCGCGCCACCAGAAGGTGGCCCTCGTCACGGCCGACGACGACTCCCTCGTCGGACTCATGACGAGCAAGGGAGCCCTCCGCTCGTCGCTGTACGAGCCGGCGCTGGACCCGTCGGGCCACCTGATGGTCGGGACCGCCATCGGCATCAACGGCGACGTCGGAGCGCGTGCGCGCCGGCTCCTGGAGGCGGGCGCCGACGTCCTCGTCGTCGACACCGCCCACGGACACCAGGAGCGCATGATCACCGCGATCTCGGCTGTCCGGGACGCACGGGACGCGTTCGAGGCCGAGACCGGTCGTCGGGTCGTCGTGGTGGCGGGCAACGTGGTCACGGCCCGTGCGGTGGACGACCTCGTCGCCGCCGGTGCGGACGTCCTCAAGGTGGGCGTCGGCCCGGGCGCCATGTGTACGACGCGGATGCAGACCGGGGTGGGTCGCCCTCAGTTCAGCGCGGTGCTGGAGTGCGCCCAGGCGGCGGGAGCGCTCGGCAAGTCGGTGTGGGCCGACGGCGGCGTGCGGTACCCGCGCGACGTCGCCCTGGCGCTCGCCGCGGGTGCGGGCAGCGTCATGATCGGCTCCTGGTTCGCCGGCACGTACGAGTCGACGGGGCCCCTGCTGAGCGACCACCAGGGCCGCCAGTACAAGGAGTCCTTCGGCATGGCCAGCGCCCGGGCCGTACGCAGCCGGACGCGTGAGGACTCGCCGTTCGACCGGGCACGCAAGGCGCTCTTCGAGGAGGGGATCTCGAGCTCTCGCATGTACCTCGACCCCGAGCGGCCGGGCGTCGAGGACCTCCTCGACTGGATCACCTCGGGGGTGCGCTCGGCGTGCACGTACGCCGGCGCGCGGACGCTCCAGCAGTACCACGAGCAGGCGGTCGTCGGCGTCCAGTCGACCGCGGGCTACGACGAGGGGCGGCCGCTGCACGCCAGCTGGTGAAGCGCACATGAGGGGTCTGTGAGAAACGCCCGCGCAGACTTTCACCTGGGGCATCGGGACCGTAGCCTGACCGCGCCGTCCCTAGTGGGACCGCATTTCGCCCCCCCACCCCGGGCCCTCAAGGAGGAACCCCCGCATGCCCATCACCCTCTGTCGTCGCGCGTCCAGGTTCGTGGCCGCGCTCTTCGCTCTCGCCTTCGTGTGGACGCTTCTGGTCTCGCCCGCACGCGCCGACCTGCCCGCTTGGACCACTGTCTGGCGGGACGACTTCAACGGTCCGGCCGGCACCGGTCTCGACCGCACCCAGTGGCAGTACGACCTCGGCCACAGCTACCCCGGCGGCGCCTGGAACTGGGGCACCGGCGAGGTCGAGGCGATGACCGACAGCACCTCGAACGTCGCGCTCGACGGCTCCGGCAACCTCGCCATCACGGCACTTCGCGACTCGTCCGGGAACTGGACCTCAGGGCGCGTCGAGTCCGCCCGTACGGACTTCGCGGCACCCGCAGGAGGCGTGCTGAGAGTCGAGTCCCGCCTCAAGCTCCCCGACGTGAGCGGGGACGCCGCAGCCGGCTACTGGCCGGCGTTCTGGATGCTCGGCGACTCCGCACGGGCCGTCGCGGCCACGAACTGGCCCGGTGTCGGCGAGATCGACCTCATGGAGGACGTCAACGGCTTGGCGGACACGTGGGCGACGCTGCACTGCGGCGTCATCGACGGCGGCCCGTGCAACGAGAAGACCGGCCTCTCCAGCGGACCTGTGAGCTGCGCCGACTGCGCCACGGCGTTCCACACGTACGCGATGGAGCTGGACTTCAGCACGAGCCCCGAGCAGCTGCGCTTCTACCGCGACGGCAACCTCGTCCGCAGTGTCACCTCCGCGCAGATGGACGCGACGACGTGGGCTAACGCGCTGCACCACGGCTTCTTCGTCATCTACGACCTGGCGTTGGGGGGCGAGTTCCCAGCGGCGCTGGGCCAGC
>DASSQF010000034.1:0-4975 GCA_035702685.1 Propionibacteriaceae bacterium | reverse complement strand
GCGCCGACGGGGTCGACGTCGACGACCTCGACTCCATCGGTGACCACTACGACGAGGCCTATCGGCTCTGGTCCGCGGACGGCGGCGCCGGGCGTGGCCCCGAGGTCGTCGTCGAGACGTACGCCGTCGCGATCGGCGAGTACCTCGCGCGCCACAGCGCTCGGGAGTGGGCCGTCGTGACCGACGTCTTCGGCACCGACCTCGGGCTCGTGGCCGCACGTGCCGACACCGTGGTCGTGCCGCACAACCTCGTGGGCGCCCGGTGGATGCGGGGGGAGACGGGCTGGATCCCGGGCGTCGTCTCGCACCTCGTCCGCATCCGCCCCAAGGCCCACTGACCTGCCGCCTAGGATCGCCGACATGGACAGTGCCGCCCCCGGTGGGCTCGACCGGCGTAGCAAGCGCGAGCTCGAGGAGGGGATCCAGCGCGACTTCACGCGGAGGATGTCCTACGGCGACTACCTGCGGCTCGACACGCTGCTCAGTGCCCAGCAGCCGCTGAGCGAGCCACCGCAGCACGACGAGCTGCTCTTCATCATCCAGCACCAGACGTCCGAGCTGTGGCTGAAGCTGATGATCCACGAGCTGCGTTCTGCCAGAAGCCTTCTCAAGGACGACGAGCTGGCACCGGCACTCAAGCGGCTCGCCCGCGTCAAGCACATCCAGCACACCCTGACCGACCAGTGGTCGGTGCTCGCGACGCTGACGCCGAGCGAGTACGCCCAGATCCGGCCGTTCCTGGCGACGAGCTCGGGCTTCCAGTCGGCGCAGTACCGGGAGGTCGAGTTCCTCCTCGGCAACAAGAACGCCGACATGGTGGCCGTGTTCTCGCACGACGAGGCGGCACGGGAGGCGCTCGACGAGCTCCTGCACGAGCCGAGCCTCTACGACGAGTTCCTCGCCTACCTCTCCAGGCGGGGGTATGCCGTCCCGGCCGCCCTGCTCGACCGTGACTGGACGCAGCCCTACCGCCTCCATGACGGCCTCGTCGACGTCTTCGCCGGGGTGTACGCCGAGCCGCACGAGCACTGGGGCGTGTACGAGACGTGCGAGGAGCTCGTCGACCTCGAGGACAACTTCCAGCAGTGGCGGTTCCGGCACCTGCAGGTGGTCCAGCGCACGATCGGCCAGAAGACCGGAACGGGCGGCTCGACCGGTGTGGACTTCCTACGACGGGCGCTCGACCTCACCTTCTTCCCGGAGCTCTACGAGGTGCGCACCCGCATCGGCGGCTGACCACAGGCTTGGTCAGGGCTGGTCAGGGCTGGTCAGGGCTGGTCAGGGCTGGTCAGGGCTCGCCGGGGTCGTCGCGTTGCGGCGACCGTTGGAGGAGATGGTGGCGCAGGCGGTCGGCCCCGGCACGGGCCTCGCACTGGCAGGGGCACTCCGGGACGCACAGCTCCTCGAAGCACGCGTCCGGGCACTCGCACACGATGTCCGGGGGAGGCGGCACGTCCACCCGCGGCTGGCGTCCACGCATGAGGCGACGGCGTCGGCGCAGCTCCGCGTTTGTGGGGTGGTCGTCCGGTCGTTCCCGGACCGGTGAGCTCTCGGCTACCTCGTCGCGAGCGTCGCGCAGGTGGTACCAGCCACGTGCCTCCGGACGGTCGTAGCGCGGACGGGTCCAACGGTCCTTGGGCACCTCGTCCGGAGGAGCCACGTCGAGATGCGCCGGGAACCGGCGCCCCTGGTTGTCCCGAACGGTGTCAGTCGGCACTGGACGGACCTCGCATCCCTCGCTGTCAACGACGGCCAGCCGCAGTCCCGCCTGCCGCAGGATTCCGGTGAAGGTCCCCATGCTGATGCGTGACCGCCCCTGCTCCATGCGCCCAAGCGCGGACTGCGATGTGCCGACCCTTGTCGCGAGGTCCCGCTGGCTCAGGTCCGCCAGCCGACGGGCGCGCACGATGAAGCGGCCGGTCAGCGATGGGTCCGACCAGTCCAGTTCGTCGTGCGATGTTGACATGCCACGGAGGCTTCCAGCGACCGCCGACAATGCCGGCCCCCGGGCCATTCGTGCTCGGAAGGACGCCACGGCACTGACCCGGAAAGTGGGTCAGTGACGCAGGGGCGGGCCGCGGGGTGGTTAGTGCTGGGGTTACGCGTCAGTGACCCGGAAAGTGGGTCAGTGACGCAGGGATCGGCGCCTGGGTGGTTCCGTGCCGGGTCTTACGTCAGTGACCCGCAAAGTGGGTCAGTGACGCATGCGAGTGGGCTGATCCAGGTCAGGCGGCGGTCTTGGCGCGGACCTGGCGCTTGATCCGGGCGAGCATGGCGACCATGCCGCGCATCCGGAGGGGTGAGACCGCCTCCGCCAGACCGAAGCGCATCGGGGCGTCGTCCGGGACAGCGAGGACCTCGGCGGCGGAGAGGCCGTCGAGCCCCTCGTGGAGGATGCCGGCGAACCCGCGCGTCGTCGGCGCCTCTGCCGGCGCGTCGAAGAAGAGACTGACGGGCCGCTGCTCGAGCGACGTGCCGTCGCCGACCTCCACGGTCAGGAAGAGCGGCGACTGGCACTCGTCGACCCGTTCGAGCTCGTCGAGGCGGCCGGCATACCGCTCGGGCAGGGGCGGCAGCTCGTCGCTGAACTCGAGCAGCAGCTGGAGCTTCAGGTCCTTCGTCGCCGAACGGAAGTCCTCGGCGATCTCGGCGAGCGACGCCGGCAGGGGAGTGTCGGTCACGAGAACCTCCTCGAGGTCGCTTCGATCACTTCTCGATCGGGACGCGTACGGAGTTGCCCCACTCCGTCCACGAGCCGTCGTAGTTGCGCACCGACTGGAAGCCCAGCAGGTGGGTCAGGACGAACCAGGTGTGGGACGAGCGCTCGCCGATGCGGCAGTACGCGACGACGTCGTCGGAGGGCGCCAGGCCCTGCTCCTGGAGGTAGATCGCCTCGAGCTCGTCGCGGGACTTGAACGAACCGTCCTCGTTGGCGGCGCGCGCCCACGGCACCGACTTGGCGCCAGGGATGTGGCCGCCGCGCATGGCACCCTCCTGCGGGTAGTCCGGCATGTGGAGCAGCTCGCCCGAGTACTCCCCGGGGGAGCGGACGTCGACCAGCGGCCTGCCCAGGTGCGCCAGGACGTCGTCCTTGAAGGCACGGATGGGGGCGTCGTCCCGCTCGGCCACGGGGTAGCTGGCGGCCTTGGCCTGCGGGACCTCGCGAGTCAGCTCGCGGCCCTCGGCGACCCACTTCGCCCGGCCGCCGTCGAGGAGGCGGACGTCCTCGTGGCCGAACAGGCTGAAGACCCAGAGCGCGTACGCGGCCCACCAGTTGCTCTTGTCGCCGTAGATCACCACGGTCGTGTCTCGGCTGATGCCGCGCGCACCCATCACCTCGGCGAAGCGGGCGCCGTCGACGTAGTCCCGCGTGACGGGATCGTTGAGGTCGACGTGCCAGTCGATCTTGAGCGCGCCCGGGATGTGACCGGTCTCGTAGAGCAGCACGTCCTCGTCGGACTCGAGCAGCGCGATGCCGTCCGGGCCGCCGATCCTGCCGGCGGCGACCTGGTCGGCCAGCCACTCGGTCGTGACGAGCCGCTCGGGGTGGGCGTACGCGGAGATCTTCGTGTCTTCAGCGCTCATGAGCACCATCGTGTCACGCGAGCCGGACGCTCTCACACGTGGTCGAGGCGGGACAGGTCCTCCCGGCAGCGACGCTCGAACTCCCCGAGCTCGGCGATGGCGTCCTGCACGTCGCGGAGCCGCTGCTCCAGGTCGGTGCGGCGCTCGTCGATCTGGCCGAGGACGTACTCGAGCTGCGTGCGCCGACCGCGTGGGGCGTCGAAGAGGTCGATGATCGTGCGGATCTCCTCGAGCGGGAAGCCCAGCCGCTTGCCGCGCAGGATCAGCGCCAGCCGGGTCCGGTCACGCCGGTGGTAGACGCGCTGGGTGCCGCGACGCTCGGGGGAGATGAGGCCGAGGTCCTCGTAGTGGCGCACCGTGCGATGGGTGACCCCGAACTCGTCGGCGATCTGCGCGATGGTCCACGTCGGAGCGCTTGTCATGCTCCCGATCGTGCTTTACGTTTACGTAAGCGTCAAGCCATCCCACGAGGAGAACACCGATGTTCGAGCTCAGCCAGGACCACGAGGACTTCCGCAGGGTCGTCCGCGACTTCGCCGAGAAGGAGGTCGCCCCCAACATCGCCAAGTGGGATGCCGCCGCGTACTTCCCGACCGACCTCGTGCCCAAGATGGGTGACCTCGGGCTCTTCGGGCTCGTCGTCCCCGAGGAGTACGGCGGCGCCGGCGACAGTGGCGACTTCACCAGCCTGTGCGTCGCGATCGAGGAGCTCGGACGCGTCGACCAGTCGATCGGCATCACGCTCTCCGCCGGCGTGGGTCTCGGCATCAACCCGATCCTCACCTACGGCACCGACGAGCAGAAGCAGCGCTTCCTGCCCGACCTCGTGTCCGGGCGCGCGCTCGCCGGGTTCGGCCTCACCGAGCCGGAAGCGGGCTCCGACGCCGGCGCCACCCGCACCCGGGCCGTGCGCGACGGCGAGGAGTGGGTCGTCAACGGGGCGAAGGCCTTCATCACCAACTCCGGCACCGACATCACCTCCGTCGTCACCGTGACGGCCCGCACCGGCAGCAACAAGGACGGCTCGGCGCGGATCTCGGCGATCATGGTGCCGGCCGGCACCCCCGGCTTCGTCGTCGAGCCCGCCTACCACAAGCTCGGTTGGCACGTCTCCGACACCCACGGCCTCACCTTCGAGGACTGCCGCGTCCCGGCCGACCACCTGCTGGGCCAGGAGGGGGAGGGCTTCAAGCAGTTCCTCAAGACCCTCGACGACGGCCGCATCGCGATCTCCGCGCTCGCCGTCGGATGCGCCCAGGCCTGCCTCGAGCTCGCCACCGACTACGCCAAGACGCGGACCGCGTTCGGTCGGCCCATCGGCGTCAACCAGGGCGTCTCCTTCCAGCTCGCCGACCTCGCCGTCATGGTCGAGGGCGCTCGCCTGCTCACC
>DASSQF010000033.1:0-2027 GCA_035702685.1 Propionibacteriaceae bacterium | reverse complement strand
ACGAGTCTCGTTCGACAGGCCACGAACGAAGCGATCACCGCAGCCCCCGACCACACCTGGATAGTCATCCAGCTCGATGTTGCGCGCCCCCTGAGCACGACCGATCTGCTCTACACGATCATGCGGCGGCTGTACGAAGAGCTGGACGATCGCGGCGTCCTCGTCCGGCTCGGCGCCAAGATCCGCGACGCCGTGGGACTCGCCTATCTACGCACCAGCGCCTCGGTGGCCACGAAGAAGTCCGAGGAACGAGAGCGGACGACGACGGTCGGCACCTCGTCGTTCCCGGCCGGCCTCAGTGCCGTCCTGGCCGGCCTCACCCCCAAACTGGAGCGGGCGAGCAAGCGCACGGATTCGCTTTCGACCGACGTGGCGTTCCTGACGTACGCGGACTCCGATGTCGAGCACGACTTCCTGCGGATCATCTCCCTCCTCCGCACGACCCCGCTCAGATCCCCCACCTGGTGGGGGCGGTGGAGAGGCCACACCGACCCACCCGTCCGAGTGATCGTGATCCTCGACGAACTGGACAAGCTCACCGACGACCCGGCCGGCACCCAATGCCTGAACGACCTGCTCGCCTCGCTCAAGAACATCCTGGCCACGAGCGGCGTGTACTTCATCTTCGTTGCCGGCGCCGACCTCCTGGACCGCGCGCTGACGGACAGCGAGCACGGGAACGGCCTCTTCGAGAGCGTGTTCGCCTGGAACGCCTACGTGCCGTGCCTGTGGGCCGGACCCCGCCGCCTGCTTGACGGCGTCGTGCGTCCTCGCGCCGGGCAGGACGTCGAGCAGTTGCAGGGCTACCTGGAATACAAGGCGCGCGGGATACCGCGCCGCCTGTTCCAGGAGATCAACGCGTTCGTCCGGTGGGACGGCGACAGCGCCCAGCTCAGATTCACGCCCACGGACCTCCTCCGGATGCGGTTCTACGCCCGCCTCAACGACGTCCTCGAGTCCTACGTCGGCACGCATACCGATCTGGCCGACGAGGACTTCGGAGTTGAACTGGACCGCTTCCGCCTCGGCGCCCACTACGTTCTCGACTGGGTGCTGCGGAGCGAGGGGGGAGTCTTCGTCGCCGACGACGTGCTCAACGGCCCGCGGTCACTCAGCCCCCTGCTCGGCATGTCGAGCGTCCGGGTCGACGGGCAGCTGGCCTTCCTCGCCGACAACGACATCCTCGAACGGCTCACCGAGCCGAGTTCGCCCTTCCACACGATCATCGCGGATTCGTTCCGCGCCTCGGCCCAGAACTACCGGCTCGCCAAGCAGGTGCGGATTGATCTCCTGGACATCACGCGCGCGGATCCCCGGGAACGCGCTGATCTGCTCGGGCAACCCGAGCGCCCGCCGACGCCGAACGGTGCGCCTCCGTCCGGCCCGGGGACGCCCTACGGTCAGTCCTACGGACCTCCGTCCGCCCCGGGGACGCCCTACGGTCAGTCCTACGGCGAGCCCTTCCCACCCCCGCCGTACCCGCCGACCGGAACGTACGCGCAACCGTCGTACGCGCCGTCGCCGTCGTACGCGCCGCCGACGCCGCCGTCGTACGCACCGTCACCCTCGCACGCGCCGTCGCCGGTGACGACGTGGCCGCCCCCACCAACGCCGCCACCGACCTCACCGTCCACCGGTCCGTACCAGCCCCCGCCACCCTCAGGTCCGTACCCGGCGGCTCTGGTCCCGGGCTCGGATGCCGGTTCCGGGGGTGCCCGCCCGGCCGACTGGGCCGTCCCCCGCAGCGAGCAACTCATCGGCAGTGGTCGCTACGAACTCGTCGACGTCGTCGGGGTCGGTGGGATGGGGACGGTGTACCGCGCCCGGGACCTGGTGACCACGTCAGAGGTTGCGATCAAATTGCTGTCGTCGGGTTCGCTTCGCGATCCGGCGATGCGAGCGCGGTTCATGCGCGAGGCGCAGATCGGCGCCTCCCTGCATCTGCCGGGCGTGGCGCAGACGCTCGATGTGCTCGAGGAACCGGACGGCCGGCTCGGCATCGTCATGGAGTTCCTCGAGGGCACACC
>DASSQF010000032.1:0-11584 GCA_035702685.1 Propionibacteriaceae bacterium | reverse complement strand
CCACGCAGGTACGGGTCGGGCTGGTGTACGGGACGTACGGGATCGCCGTCATCGTGGAGGACGACGGCATCGGCTTCGAGCCCGACAGCGTCCCCGGCGACGGGGTCGGCCTGCCCGGGCTGGTCGCGCGGGCGACCCAGGTGGGCGGCCGGGTGAGGATCGACTCGACGCCCGGGTGGGGTACGCGCATCCGGGCCGACCTGCCGTTCAGGGCGTCGGCGAACGGCAACGCTCCCGCGCCTCGGCTGCGGGTCGTCGTGCTGCACCCCCTTCCGGCGATGAGGTCCGGCCTTGTGAAGCTGCTCGACCAGAGCGAACCCGGGGTGCAGGTGGTCGCGGAGGTCGGCGAGGGCGCAGCGGCGGTCGAAGCCGTCCGTCTTCTGCGTCCCGATGTCGTCGTGGCCGGCACGGCACTGCCGGAGTGGTCGGCCACGGACCTCGTCAGCGCGCTCCGGGCCGCGTGCCCGCGGGCCGGTGTCGTGGCCGTCGTGGACCCGGGGACAGCCCAGGAGCTGCGCGAGCTGGCCACGGCGGGAGTGCAGGGCGTGGTCCCCAGCGATGTCGACGCCACGAACCTCGGACGCGCCGTCGTGGGGGTGGCGCGGGGAGACGTCCTCGTGTACGGCGGGGTCCTCGCTCAGCTGGGCGGCATGCCGGCGGTGGAGGACGACGGCCTCACGGACCGGGAGGTCGAGGTCCGCGGCCTCCTCCATCAAGGACTCGCGGACAAGCAGATCGCGTCCCGGCTGGGCATCAGCGTCAAGACTGTCGAGAAGCACGTCAGCGCGATCCTCCGCAAGCACGGCGTACGGTCGCGTACCGAACTCATGGCTCGCGCCTGACCCCGGCAATCCTGCCGACCTCCACGCGAGGAGCCGGCCCCGCACCGGTGCGCGGTCCAGGCCCTACGCGGCTTGCCTCGACCCCCACAGGCACCCCCATCCTCCCTGGGGGGAAGGCCCCATTCCTCGACACCGCACGGGTTCCTAGCGTGAGGCCTGCACGACGGCACGGGATCGACGACGACCCGTACTGCCAGCTTGGGAGAGGAGCGAGCATGGCTGTCCAGAGCCTGACGGAGATCCTGGCCCCCGCGTTCCGCCAGCGGTACGGGGTGCCGGCCATCAACATCCTCAACGACCTCACGATCGAGAACGTGCTGGCGGGGGCGGTGGAGGCCCGCTCCCCCGTGATCCTGCAGACCTCCGTGAAGACCGTCCGGTCGATCGGGGTCGCGACGCTGTACGGGATGTGGTCGACGATGACGGCCGGCATCGAGATCCCCTGTGCGCTGCACCTCGACCACTGCCCTGATCGCCAGGTCATCAGCGACTGCCTCGCCGCCGGGTGGAACTCCGTCCTCTTCGACGCGTCCCAGCTTCCCGTCGAGGAGAACCAGCGACAGACCATCGAGGTCGTCGCGGAGGCCCGGCGGTACGGCGCGGACGTCGAGGGCGAGATCGAGTCCATCACCGGTCAGGAGGACGGGGTCGGCTCGGACGACGAGTCGAAGAGACAGACCCTCGAGGTACAGCTCCGCTACCTCGAGGCGACGCAGGTGGACGTGTTCGCGCCCGCGATCGGGAACGCGCACGGCACGTACAAGCGAGCACCGGTTCTCGACTTCGGGCGCGTATCCGACCTGGTCGCCGCGCACCCCATCCCCATCGCCCTGCACGGCGGCAGTGGCCTCAGCGTGGAGCAGTTCCAGGACTGCATCTCCCGGGGATGCGCGAAGGTCAACATCTCCACGGCTCTCAAGGAGACGTACATGAAGTCGAACCTGGCCTTCCTCCGCAAGGCCGAGGAGGCCGGGAAGTGGGACCCGCCTTCCTTGTTCACCGCGGTCGGAGCGGACGTCCGCGAGATGACCAAGCAGTTCGCCGAGATCTTCGGCAGCGCAGGGAAGGCGTGAGATGCCGGCCCTGATCTTCGACTGCGACGGGGTCCTCGCGGACACCGAGAAGGACGGCCACCTGCCGGCGTTCAACGCCGCCTTCGAGGAGTTCGGCCTCCCCATCCGGTGGGACGACCCCACGTACAACGTCAAGCTCACGATCGGCGGCGGCAAGGAGCGGATCGCCAGCGACCTGCCCGACGCGGATCCAGACCTCGTCAAGAGGCTGCACCTCCGCAAGACCGAGCTGTTCACCCAGCGCGTCGAGGAGGGGCTGCTCCCCGGCCGGCCAGGGATCCGGCGGATCATCGAGGCCGTCCGGTCCCAGGGCTGGACGGTCGCGGTGGCATCGACCTCCGCGGAGCGTTCCGTACGAGCCGTGCTCGAGCACGCCGTCGGGCCGGACCTGGCCGGGCAGTGCCACGTGTACGCGGGGGACATCGTGAAGGCGAAGAAGCCGGCCCCCGACATCTACGAGCTCGTGCTGTCGGACCTGCACCTCGACCCGAAGGACTGCCTGGTCGTCGAGGACTCGGGCATCGGCGTACGCGCGGCACGCGGAGCAGGCCTGACCACCATCGTCACCGTCAGCTCGTACACCGCAGACGACGACTTCACCGGTGCCGCCCTGGTCCTCGACCAGCTCGGGGACCCCGGCAACCCCGCCACCGTCATCGCGGCGCCGGCCGGCGTACGGCCGGACGGCATGGTCACGGTGGCGGATCTCAACGCCCTGCTCGCCACCAACCAGGAGGAGACCCGATGAGTGGATCCATCGCGGACGTCGAGTTCGTCGTCCGCACCGTCGCGGAGACCGTCGTCGAGAACGAGAAGTACTTCGGCGAGCTGGATGCCGTCGTCGGCGACGGAGACTTCGGCTACTCCCTCGCCCGCGGTTTCGAGATCGTCCTCGACCAGTGGGACACGTTCGACCGTACGGACCCGGGTGTTTTCCTCACGAAGATCGCCACAGCCGTCTCCGCGCGCATCGGCGGGACATCGGGCCCGATCTGGGGCACCGCGATCCTGCGGGCAGGGGTTCAGCTGAAGGACCACGAGACCGTCGAGGGTGAGGACGTGGTCCGCGCGCTCCGCGCCTCCATCGAGGGCATCAAGACACGGGGCAAGTCCGACGTGGGCGACAAGACTCTGCTCGACGCCCTTGTCCCTGCCGTCGACACCCTGGAGGCGGAGCTCGGAACCGGTCACTCCGCCCCGCAGATCGTGGCGGTGATGGCCGCCACCGCCGAGGATGCGGCGGAGAACACGAAGATGCTCCAGGCCATGCGCGGCCGCGCCTCGTACACGGGCGAGCGCAGCATCGGCTCCGTCGACGCGGGCGCCAAGGCGGTCGCCGTCCTTCTCGCGGCCCTGGCGTCAGCCTGGCCGACCTCCTGACCACCACTCGAGCCCGGCGACGATGCCGGGCTCGCGATCCACACGCACAGCCCGCTCACGAACCAAGGAAGGCAGATCCATGAAGAAGTTCGTCAACGACCCGAAGCAGTTCGTCCCGGAGATGCTCAAGGGCATCGCGCTCGCCAACCCGGACACCATCACGTACGTCCCCGAGTACAACCTCATCATGCGCTCGGACATCCCGCGCAACGACAAGGTCAGCATCGTGCAGGGCTCCGGTTCCGGTCACGAGCCGGCTCACGTCATGGCGGTCGGCCCGGGCATGCTCGATGCTGCCTGCCCCGGCGACGTGTTCGCGGCCCCGCCGAGCGACTACGTGTACCAGACGGCGAAGCTCGTGGCCTCCGACGCGGGCGTACTCCTCCTCGTGAACAACTACACGGGCGACCGGATGGCGTTCGAGATGGCGCAGGAACTGGCCGAGGCGGACGGGATCAAGGTCGACACGCTGTTCATCAACGACGACGTCGCGGTTCAGGACTCGCTGTACACGATCGGGCGGCGCGGAGTCGCGGGCAACTTCTTCGTCATCAAGGCGGTCGGTGCGAAGTCCGAGCAGGGCGCCTCCCTGGAGGAGGTCAAGGCCGTCGGCGAGAAGGTCAACTCGGTCACCAGGACGATGGGCATCGCGCTGACCGCCTGCACGCCCCCGGCCAAGGGCAGCCCGCTCTTCGAGCTCGGTGAGGACGAGATGGAGGTGGGCGTCGGCATCCACGGCGAGCCTGGCCGTCGCCGCGCGAAGCTCGTCAGTGCGAACGAGATCGTGGACGAGCTCCTCGGGGCCGTCGTCCCCGACCTGCCCTACCAGTCCGGCGACCGCGTCGCGCTCATGATCAACGGCCTCGGCGGCACGCCGATCAGCGAGCTCTACCTGCTGTACGGGATCGCGGCCCAGAAGCTCGCCGACCAGGGCATCAATGTGGCGCGCAGCTACGTCGGCGAGTACTGCACCAGCCTCGAGATGGCCGGTGCCTCCCTCACCCTCGTCAAGCTCGACGACGAGATCGACGCCCTCCTGGATGCGCCCGCCTCGATCGTGACGCGCATCTTCTGACGCTCCTCGTTCACCTGCCGTCCGGCGCCTCCTCGGGGGCGCCGGACGCATGTCCGGTACGGCAGCCGACGGCCGCCGGGAGGCTTGGGGACGGCTGACGGGCTTGAGCCTGGGGACGAGTCGCGATCCCCCGGGAATACGAGGAGGGGGCGCTCGGTTCCACAGGCTGATAGTTGAACTTTCATCGATCAGCGGAAGAACCCGGAAGGCCTCACATATGACCATCGCTCTCGACCGTACGGCCGCCACCGACGCACCCATCCTCGACGTGCTCGCGGAGCGGTTCAGCACGCGCGTCTTCGATCCCCGCGTCACCATCGACGAGGCCGCGCTGGCCAGCGCACTCGAGGCTGCTCGCTGGGCTCCCTCCGCCAACAACACCCAGCCCTGGCGATTCATCGTGACCCGCCGCGGCACCGAGGCGTTCGACGCCATCTACCGCAGCCTGCGCGACTTCAACAAGTCCTGGGCCGGCGACGCATCCGCTCTCGTCGTCGCCGCGGCGACCACCACCTCCGAGGACGGCCGGCCGATGCCCTACGCCCAGTACGACACGGGCCAGGCTGTCGCCCACTTCACGGTCCAGGCCCACGCCGCCGGGCTCGCCACGCACCAGATGGGCGGGTTCGACCGCGACGCCGTCCGTGCCGCCTTCGACCTCCCCGACGACATCGCCCCGCTCACGGTCATCGCCGTCGGCGCGCTCGGATCCCTCGAGGAGACCTCCGAGGAGGTCCGCGCCCGCGAGGCCGCCCCCCGCACCCGCCGCGCCATCAGCGAGTCCGTGCTCGTCAACGACTGACGGTACCCGCAGCTACGGACGGGCCCGCACCTCTTGGGGGGTGGCGGGCCCGTTCGCCGTCGATCAGATCCGGGTCGGCCGTCAGCCCGGCGACACCCGCCACCACGTCACCGCGACCACCTGCCGATGCACACCTCCGGCCAGTACGGTGGGACGCGACAAGGAGGTGGCCCGTGAACGTCTTCCTCGCGGTGGTACGCGACATCGGCCTGCTGGTGGCCCGACTCACGCTCGGCGCCGTCCTCGTGGTCCACGGCTGGCACCGCTTCACCACGGGCATCGCCCCGACCGTCGCCGTCCTGACCGACGCGGCCCTGCCCGAGCCCCAGCTCTTCGCCTGGGGAGCCACCATCCTCGAGGTCGTCGGCGGCGCACTGCTCGTCTTCGGTCTCCTCACGCCGATCGTCGCCGCGTTCGTCGTCGCCGAGCAGGTGATGGTCATCGTGTGGCTCCGCTGGCACAACGGGATCTGGAACATCAACAACGGCATCGAGTACCCCGTGGTCCTCGCCGTCCTGGCTTTCGTCCTCGTCGTGTTCGGCTCCGGCCGTACAGGCGTCGACGCCCTGTTCTGGCGCGGGCGGAAGACCGCTACCCCGCGCTCGTACGTAGGCACATCCGCCTGACGCATTCACAGTGAACGCACAGCGAGTTCATCGGTCGCCTTCACAGTTTCTTGCCAGTCTTGCCACATGCCTCGACTGACCACGCAAGCGGAAGCCCTCACCCGGCCGGACGGCAGCCCCATCCGGGTCCTCGCCGTCGATGACGAGGCGAGCCTCACAGAGCTGTTGTCCATGGCGATGCGGTACGAAGGGTGGGACGTGACCACCGCGGGATCCGGCACCGAGGCTGTACGTGCCGCGCGCGAGGTCCGTCCCGACGCGCTGGTCCTCGACATGATGCTTCCCGACTTCGACGGGATCGAAGTCATGCGCCGCATCCGCGCCGACATGCCGGACGTGCCGATCCTCTTCCTCACCGCCAAGGACGGCGTCGAGGACCGCGTGGGCGGGCTCACCGCCGGCGGTGACGACTACGTGACGAAGCCGTTCTCGCTCGAGGAGGTCATCGCGCGGATGCGCGGGCTGCTGCGCCGTACCGGCGCGACGATCGCCCGCCCCGACGCACGGCTCGTCGTGGGCGACCTGACCCTCGACGAGGACTCGCACGAGGTGACTCGCGGCGCCGAGGAGATCAACCTCACGGCCACCGAGTTCGAGCTGCTGCGGTACCTGATGCGCAACCCGCGCCGCGTGCTCAGCAAGGCCCAGATCCTCGACCGCGTCTGGAACTACGACTTCGGCGGGCAGGCGAACGTGGTCGAGCTGTACATCTCGTACCTCCGCAAGAAGATCGACGCCGGCCGTGCCCCGATGATCCACACCCTCCGCGGGGCAGGGTACGTGCTCCGCCCGGCGGCCGAATGACGGTACAGCTCGTCGGCCACGAGCCGAGCCCTATCGGCCCGGGAACCCTGGGTCGACGGCTCGTCGTCCAGGTCGCGACCACCGTCGCGATCGTGGCCGCTCTCATCGCGATGATCTCGTTCGTCGCGATGCGGGAGATCGTCGTCCAGCGGACCGACTCCCAGCTCCAGGACGTCCTGCAGCGCCAGCCGAGCGCGCCGTACGACTCGTACTCGCACGGCCCCCGCGGCTGCGGCGGCCTGCCCGGTCTGCCGGTCAACAGCATCATCATCGAGGAGAACAGCTACGCCCGCGTGGGCGCGATCCTCACCCGCTCCGGCTGTACGGTCCTGCCCGACGCGCTCATCCAGGAGATCAACGAGCACATCCGGGAGACCCGTACCACCGTCACCGTCCCGGGGATGGGCAGCTACCGGTTCCAGGCATCGCTCACGAACTCTGGCGCGACGAGCATCATCGGCCTGCCGATGACCGACACCGACCACCTCATCACCACGGTCCTGTGGATCGAGCTGGCGCTGGCAGCCCTCGCCATCGCGGCCGCCATCGCCGTCACCCGCGTCGTCGTGACCCGGAACCTGCGACCCCTGCACGAGGTGGCCCGGGTCGCCGCCGAGGTGTCCCGTCGTGAGCTCGACCGCGGCGAGGTCGACCTCAGCCTGCGCGTCCCGGAGTCCAACGCGAACCCCACCAGCGAGGTGGGCCGGGTCGGGCTCGCGCTCAACACGATGCTCGGCAACGTCGAGAGCGCCCTCGCCGCGCGCCAGGCGTCCGAGACGAAGGTGCGCCAGTTCGTCGCAGACGCCTCCCACGAGCTCCGCAACCCGCTGGCCGCGATCCGCGGGTACGCCGAGCTGACGCGGCGAGGCCGCGACGAGCTGCCCGAGGACACCCAGTTCGCGATGGGCCGCATCGAGGCCGAGTCCGAACGCATGAGCAAGCTCGTCGACGACCTCCTCCTGCTCGCGCGCCTCGACAACGGGCCCGCGCTGCAGCTGAGCGAGGTCGAGCTCACCGACCTCGTCGCGAACGCGACCGCCGACGCCCAGGTGGCGGGCCCCGACCACGAGTGGGAGGTCGAGGTCCCCGACGAGCCGGTCGTCATCAGGGCCGACAGGTTCCGCATCCACCAGGTCGTCGCGAACCTGCTCGCCAACGCCCGTACGCACACCCCGGCGGGCACGCACGTGGTCGCCCGGGTGACGGTGGACGGCATGTACGCGGTCCTCGCGGTCTCCGACGACGGACCGGGAATCTCTCCGGACCTCGTGCCGAAGGTGTTCGAGCGGTTCGTACGGGCCGATGTGTCGCGCGTCCGCAAGTCGGGCCAGTCGACGGGCCTGGGCCTCGCCATCGTGGCGGCCGTCGTGCAGGCGCACGGCGGCACCGTCGCGGTCACGTCCCGCCCGGGCAGGACCGTCTTCGAGGTCCGTCTGCGCCTGGCATAGAAGCGCCCGACCGATCGGCGGGAGTCTCACAGACCCCTCAAAGAGTCGTGGCAGCACAGCCATAGAGCACCCCGCGAGGGTGTTCCACGTGACGACATCCCTCTCCAGAACCGAGGTGACGCCCGGCCCCGCAGCGGCCCCGGCGTCCCCCACCGCACAGTCCGACCGGGGCCTTCCCCGCTGGGTCTCCCACGGCACGCTGGCGCTGACGCTCCTCGCCGTCCTGGCTCTCTACACGTACGACCTGGCCGCCTCCGGGTACGCCAACTCGTTCTACTCCGCCGCCGTACAGGCCGGCTCGGTCTCGTGGAAGGCGTTCTTCTACGGCGCTCTCGACGCCGGGAGCTCGATCACGGTCGACAAGACGCCCGCCTCGCTGTGGCTCATGGCGCTGTCGGTACGGCTCTTCGGTCTCTCCTCGTGGAGCATCCTTCTGCCGCAGGCGCTGCTGGGGGTGGGGTCAGCCGCGGTCCTGTACGCGTCCGTACGCCGCGCTCTGACCGGCCGCTTCTCGGCCACCTGGCCGGTCACGTCCGCACGCGCTCATGTGGCGGGACTCGTCGCCGCGCTGACCCTCGCGCTCACGCCGGCAGCCACGCTGATGTTCAGGTTCAACAACCCGGACGCGCTCATGGTGTTCGCGTACGTCGTCGCCGCGTACTGCACGGTCCGCGCGACCGAGGCGGCGTCCCGGAAGTGGCTGGCGCTGGCCGGTGTGGCGATCGGCGTCGGCTTCCTCGCGAAGATGCTGCAGGCATTCGTGCTGCTGCCCTCGCTCGTGCTCGCCTACGCGGTTGCCGCGCCCGCGTCGTGGCGCAAGAAGCTCGTGGACCTGCTGGTCGCCTTCGCCGCCATGGTGGTCAGCTTCGGCTGGTACATCGCGGTCGTCGAGCTCGTCCCTGCCTCGTGGCGGCCCTACATCGGCGGCTCGCAGACGAACTCGATCCTCGAGCTGACGTTCGGCTACAACGGGCTCGGCCGCCTCAGCGGCAACGAGACCGGCTCGGTCGGCGGGATGGGCGGCTCCGGCGGGCAGTGGGGGTCCACCGGCATCCTGCGCATGTTCACCTCGCAGTCCGGCGAGATGGTGTCGTTCCTCATCCCCGGCGCGCTGATCCTCGCCGGGGTGGCGCTCGTGATGATCGGGCGCCGGGCGTACGCGAACGTGCTGCGCCACGACCGGGCCACAGGGGAGACCCTGGCACTCGGAGCGCTCGTGCTGTACGCGAGCTGGCTCGTCGTCAACGGCCTCGTCTTCAGCTTCATGGCCGGCATCTACCACGACTACTACACGGTCGCCCTCGCCCCCGCGATCGCCGGGACGGTCGCGCTCGGCGGCACGGTGCTGTGGAGCCGCCGCCGGTCGCTGGTCGCCCGCATCGGCCTGGCCACCGCGGCGGTCGCGACCGCCGTGTGGAGCGTCACGCTCGCCACCGTGCCCGGCGGCATCTACCTCGCCCTGGCGCTCGGTGGCGCGATCGCACTGGTCCTCGGCGCAGGCGGCGTGCTCCTCGGACGGCGGCTCATCCCGGCCTTCTCCCGCACTGCCCTGGGCCTCGTGGTCGCGGGCGGCCTCGTCACCCCGGCCGCGTACAGCATCGAGACGGCCCTCACGCCGCACACCGGCTCCATCGTCACCGCGGGTCCCGCCTCTCGCGGGCTGGACAGCTCGTCGGGACGCGGCGGGGTGGGTGGACCGGGCGGCTTCGGCGGTCAGAACGGTCGCGGAACGTTCACCCCTCCCCAGGGGACGACCGGGGCTCAGGCCGGTGCGGCCGGGACCCAGCAGGGCGGCATGCCCGCCATGGGAGGGGGCCTGGACGGCCGCAACGGGGGCATGGGCGGCCTCATCAACGGCACGTCCGTCTCCAGCGAGATGGTCACGCTGCTCGGCACCGACGCTTCCTCGTACACGTGGGTCGCCGCGACCACCGGCTCGCAGAACTCGGCGAGCTACCAGCTCGCGACGGGCTACGCCGTCATGGCCATCGGCGGCTTCAACGGCTCCGACCCGTCCCCCACGCTCGAGCAGTTCACGGCGCTCGTCGCGGCCGGGAAGATCCACTACTACATCGCGGCCGGCAGCTTCGGCGGCCAGAGCGGCGGCTCCAGTGCGTCCGCCGAGATCTCGAGCTGGGTCTCGTCCAGCTTCACGGCACAGACCGTGGGCGGCGTGACCGTGTACGACCTCACGCAGGGGAAGTGACGCGGTGACCGCTCTCGAGACGCGGCCCACGCGTCGTCCGGCCAGCACGAAGCTCGCGCTCATCGACGTCGTCGTCCCGGTGTACAACGAAGCCGCCGACCTGGAGGCTTCTGTGCGGACGCTCGACGCGTACCTCGCCTCAGCCCTGCCGTACGGCTACCGGGTGACGATCGCGGACAACGCGTCGGTGGACGGGACGTGGCTCATCGCGCAGCGGCTGAGCCAGGAGCTGCCGAACGTCACGGCCGTCCACCTCGACCAGAAGGGCCGCGGGCGAGCGCTGAAGCAGGTCTGGCTCGCCTCGGACGCGGATGTCGTCGCGTATATGGACGTCGACCTGTCGACGGACCTCGCCGCGGTGCTCCCCCTCGTCGCACCCCTTGTCAGCGGCCACTCGGACGTGGCGATCGGGACGCGACTGGCTCGTACGAGCCGGGTGGTGCGGGGCCCGAAGCGGGAGCTCATCAGCCGCTGCTACAACCTCGTGCTGCGGACCGCGCTGCGCGCGTCGTTCTCGGACGCGCAGTGCGGGTTCAAGGCCATGCGCCGGGACGTGGCGCAGGAGCTGCTGCCGCTGGTCGAGGATACGAACTGGTTCTTCGACACCGAGCTGCTCGTGCTGGCGCAGCGCGCCGACCTGCGGATCCACGAGGTGCCGGTCGACTGGGTCGACGACCCGGGGACGACGGTCGACATCGTCGCCACAGCGACGGAGGACCTGCGGGGTGTGGCGCGGCTGGTCCGCGGCTTCACGAGCGGACGGATCCCGATCGGACGGGTCCGCGCCGAGCTCGCGTCGCCGGAGCTGCCGGCGACGGTGCCCGGCGTGCCGCGAGGACTGCTCGGGCAGGTGCTGCGGTTCACGGTCGTCGGCGTGACGTCGACGGTCGCGTACTTCCTCCTGTACGTGCTGCTGCGCGGCGTGATGGACGCCCAGGTCGCGAACCTCGTCGCGCAGGTCGTCACGGCCGTGGCGAACACGGCGGCGAACCGGGCGTTCACGTTCCGCGTGCGCGGCAGCCGCGGGCTGCTCACGCACCACGCGACCGGGCTGCTCGCGTTCGCGACGGCGATGGTGCTCACGAGCGGTGCGCTGTGGGTCCTCCACCGCGTGGCGCCCGGTGTCAGCAGCTGGGTGGAGGTCGGCGTCCTCACGTCTGCCAACCTCGTCGCGACGCTCGTACGGTTCCTCGTGCTGCGGATGGTGATCGGCCACACCTCAACCGCACATTAGACAGATTGCAGAATGGTGTACTTCGCGGCGGCGCTCCTGCACTATGCGGCGCGTGACTACGACCACACCCGCCGCACGCGTCGCAGTGCCCCCG
>DASSQF010000031.1:0-9777 GCA_035702685.1 Propionibacteriaceae bacterium | reverse complement strand
CGACATCGACTGAGGCGCCGTCCGCGCGTCAGTCGTGCGACCGGAGCCAGGCGACGGTCTCCTCCAGCGCCTCATGCCAGGGGGTGGCGGCGACGCCGAACCGACGCTCGGCGGCTGACCCGTCGAGCGTGTAGGGCGCCTCGAACGCCGGTGCCATCTCGTCGAGCTCCCGGATGAGCGGCACGACGTGCAGCGCGGCCTTGACGAGCCGAGGGTACGGACGGGGCGTGCGTGGGGGCTGTCCGACGAGCGCGGCGACGTCGCGAGCCACGTCCTCGAGGGACCGCGGCGCCTCGGTGGGTACGTGCCACACGCGTCCCCAGACGTCGTCGTCCGCGACCGACGCGACAACCGCCGCGGCGAGGCGACCGATGTCACGGACGTACGTCCATGCGTGCGGAGCGTCGACGACGCCCATGATGTGGCGAGCGGTCCTGCCCCTCATCGCCGGCAGGATCGCGTACTGGTTCAGGTAGCTCATCCCCTTCGTCACCCCCGGTCCGAAGTAGTCCGCCGCACGCAGTTCCGCGGCCCGGATCCGTCCGGCCTGATGCCGGGCCTGAGCATCTCGCCACATCGCCTGCCGGACGCGTCCCTTGTGCCCGTTCGGCGTCTCCGGCGTCGCCTCGGTGATGGGGCTGGTGGGGTGACCGTACGGGTAGAGGTTGCCGATGGTGACCAGGGCGGCTCCGGACCTCTCCGCGGCGGCGAGGAAGGCCGATGCCATCGGGGGCCACTTCGCGTCCCAGTCCGTGTACGGAGGGTTGACGGCGTTCACGAGGACGTCGGCGCCCGCGGCGAGACCCGCCAACGCGCCGGCGTCACCGGCGTCGACCGTGGCGGCGGTGACCGACGAGCTCGCCGCGGAGATGGCCCGCCGGCTCGCCCCCGCCACGGACAGCGGCCTTCCTGACCGGGACGCCAGGACGACCTCGTGACCGCTCGCCGCGGCTTCGTACGCGGTCCACTGGCCGATGGCCCCGGCTCCCACGACGACTGCTCTCATGTCTTCCTCCCAAGAACGCGAACACTGTTCGCAGTTCAGTGAACCATGATGGGCGCGCGAATTCAAGAACACTGTTCGCACTTCGGCTAGGCTGCGTCCATGCCCACCTCCAGGGGTCCCCGCGAACGGCGACGTAGCGAGGTGAGCGCACGCCTGCTCGACGTGGCCCGTGACGAGCTCGCCCGCACGGGGGCAGCGGGCCTGTCCGTACGTGCCGTCGCTCGCGGGATGGGCATGGCGCCGTCGGCCCTGTTCCGCTACATCAGCGGACGCGACGAGCTCCTCACCCTGCTCATCGTCGATGCGTACTCCCGGCTCGCGGACCATGTCGAGGCGGCCGAGTCGGCGGTCCCGCGGCACGACCTCCGCGGACGCTGGCGGGCGATGGCCTGCTCGTTCCGTGAGTGGGCAGCCGCGCATCCCCACGACTACGCCCTCCTGTACGGGTCTCCGGTCCCGGACTACCACGCGCCCGCGGATCGGACGAACGCGGCGGGAACTCGCGTGACCGACCTCCTCGTCGCCATCGGGATGGAGGCACCCGACCCGGTACGGCGCGCACCGGTCCCGGGGATGCCGAGCCAGGACCGGCTGCGCGAGCTCGCTCAGGCCGCGGGCGTACCCCACCTCGCCGGAGAGCGGCTCGTCTCCGGGCTCCTCGCCTGGACACTGCTCGTCGGTGCCGTCTCGTCCGAGCTCTTCGAACAGCTGGGCGAGTCGATCGCCCGGCTCGACGCACTCTTCGACGGGTCGGTCGCCCTCGGCGAGTGGCTGCTGTTCGGC
The DNA here is from genome assembly GCA_035702685.1 of Propionibacteriaceae bacterium. Classification (GTDB taxonomy): domain Bacteria; phylum Actinomycetota; class Actinomycetes; order Propionibacteriales; family Propionibacteriaceae; genus Fen-668. The sequence goes on along the minus strand of DASSQF010000031.1, from coordinate 7,988 downwards.
GCTGGGGACGAGCCTGACAGCGCGAGCGGATGACCTTCGAGCTGGGCACGCACCGGGCGCTCCCGCCCACGCGGCAACGCTGCTAGCCCACGCCGGAGCCCTCATTCCGGGTGAGCGCTACCGTGAACGCATGGGCGTGGACGGGGACCTCGAGCAGCGGTACTGGCCGCTCGTCGTCACCGCGTGCGAGTGGCGCGCCTTCGGCGTCGAGGACCCGGAGGTCATCGCGGGTCGGGTGTTCGCCGACGTCGAGCCACGGTCCGTGGTCGGCCTCGCCACGCTGTTCAAGGCGATCGACCAGGAGGTCGCCCGGGCCTACCAGAACAGCGCGCCGTCCGCAGGGTCCGGACCGCTCGGGCTGCCCGCCACCTGGCTGGCCTTCGCGCCCGCCGACAGGCGGCCTCGCGCTCTCGTGGCGCTGAGCGACCTGCCGGACCGTGAGCGCCGGATCCTCCAGCTCGCCTACTGGGACGAGCTGACACGCATCGAGATCAGCGAGGTGCTCAAGGTCGACCTCGTCGTCGTCGCCCGTCGCCTGGACAAGGCTTTCGACCGGTTCCGCAGCCGCCTCGCCAAGCGAGAGCCGGGTGTCTCCCACGAGGACCTCGTCGCCGTCCTCAAGGACCTCAAGCCAGGGCCGCACCATCGGAGCCCCAGCCCGTACAGCTGACGGAACCCTGCGCTGACTAGCCCCTCTCAATGACCGCGAGGTCGCGCTCGGCGAACCGGCGGTGGAGCATCTCCTCGTTGAGCACGACCCGGAGGCAGTGCGCGACGCTCACCGGCTCGTCCACGTCCGGGTGACCAGGAGCCGTGGGCACCACCGTGCGCTCGAGCTCCTCGGGTGTGAGCCGGTCCAACAGCCCGTGCAGCCAGGCGCGCCGCTCCGCCCGTACAGCCAGCACCTCGTCGAGGGTCGGCTGCAGCTCGCGGTCCCACGGCACGCCCTCCCACCCGGGCGCCTCGTCCCAGGGAAGGTCGTACGGGTGCCAGGGGCGCTCGACACCGAGGGCCATGCCGACCCAGCAGGCGGTCGCGAACCCGAGGTGACGCAGGGTCTGGATGAAGGACCACTCGTCATCGACGCTTCGGTGCAGGTCGGCGGGCGGGAACGTACGGGCGTGGGCGACCGTCTCGCCCCACAGGCCCTCGATCGTGGCGAAGGCCGTTCGGAATCCCTCGGGGTCCGTGGGCCTCATGAGCGGCCGCTCGGGGAGGCGCCGGTCCAGCTCCGCCTGCACGTAGGGCACCACGTCGACACCGTTGACGACGAGCCCGCCGAGCTCAGCGTCGACGGTGAGGTCGACGTACGCGCCGCGTACCGACCCCGTGACGTACGCGCCCCTGATGTCGACACCGCCGAGGTCGACGTCGTCGAACCGAGTCTCGTTGAGGCGCACCTTCGTGAACCTCGACCCGGTGAGAAGCACCTGGTCGAAGCGTGAGCCGGTGAGGTCCTGCTGGTGGAAGTCGGTCATGTCCGAGACCGTACGGGCAGGCCCGGACACATCGCCAGGGCGAGAGTCCCCGGGCCCACGGTGTCCAGCGGAAGGGCTCCCTTGTGGCGGGCACGTAGTCTTGATGACAGCGATCGGCATCCGCCCTTGGCTTGGAGCCCGGGTCCCGGGCCCGTAGGGATGGTGACACCATGTCCGTCGCAACTCCAGCTCCCCAGAGCCGCCCCCTCACAGGGCGTCGACCCAACCCCGCATCCTCGTTCCCGAACCTCGCCAAGGCGTTCCTCGAGGTCTCAGCCGAGGCGCGTGACCAGGGGCTGCTGAAGCGAGCACCATGGTTCTACATCGTGGTGGGAGCGGCACTCACGCTCGGCCTGCTCGGCGCCGGCACAGGGTTCGTCCTCCTGGGACAGACCTGGTGGCAGCTCCTCATCGCCGCCGCGCTGGGCATCCTCATGACGCAGGTCTCGTTCATCACGCACGAGGCAGCCCACCGCACGATCTTCACCCACGGTCCTCGCAACGACCGCCTCGCGCGGCTCCTCGCCGCCGGCGTCGTCGGGATCAGCTACTCGTGGTGGGACTCGAAGCACTCCCGCCATCACGGCAACCCGAACAAGATCGGCAAGGACCCCGACATCAAGATGGACACCGTCTCGTTCATCGAGGCCGACGCGGCGAAGACCACGGGCTACCGGCGCTGGATCACGCAGCGACAAGGGTGGCTGTTCTTCCCGCTGCTGAGCCTCGAAGGGCTCAACCTCCACTACCAGGGCCTGCGGCACCTCATGCAGCGGGGCCCGGTCCGCGGGCGCTGGCTCGAGCTCAGCCTCATCGCCGGCAGGTTCCTCGTCTTCCTCGGCCTCCTGTTCTGGCTTCTCCCCGTCGGCATGGCGTTCGCGTTCCTGGGCGTCCAGCTCGCCGTGTTCGGCGTGTACATGGGCGCGTCGTTCGCCCCGAACCACAAGGGCATGCCGATCATCGGTGCCGACGAGCGCCTCGACTTCTTCACCAAGCAGGTCCGCACCTCCCGCAACATCAGGGGCGGCTGGTGGGCCACCTGGCTGTTCGGGGGGCTCAACTACCAGGTCGAACACCACCTCTTCCCGAACATGGCCCGCCCGAACCTCGCCGCGGCGCGGAGGATCGTGCGCGCCAAGTGCGCCGAGCTCGACGTCCCGTACACGGAGACGAGCCTCGGCCAGTCGTACAAGATCGTCATCCAGTACCTCAACAAGGTGGGGCTCGCTGCCCGGGACCCCTTCGAGTGCCCGATGACTGCCACCCTGCGTCGCGGCTGAGCCGGCGTACCTGGCCCGGGGCGGCGTGAGCCGTCAGCCGGAACCGCCTCCGGTACGCGCAGCCAGAGCGATGGCGTCGACCGGCGCGCGGACCTTCGCGTCGTTGTCGAAGTAGACGTACACGTCGCGTCCCGAGTCGGTCCAGCGACGTGCCCGTGCGGCCCACATGTCGAGCGCCTCCGGGCTGTAGCCGGACGCGTACAGCTCGACGTCACCGTGGAGACGGACGTACACGAAGTCCGAGGTCACGTCCTCGAGGAAGGGCCACTTCCCGGCCGTGTCGGCGACCACCAGCCCGATGTCGTGCTCCCTGAGGAGGGCGGCCAGACGTTCCCCGACCTCCGCGAAGGACGGGTGCCTGACCTCGAGCGCGTGCCGCAGGGGACGATCCTGCTCGACGGTCAGCCACGCCCTGCCCTCTCCCGACAGCCGCTCGTCGTGCTCGGCCGCGAGGGCCGCCGCGTCAGCGGTCGTCCGCGGCAGCAACCGGAAGAACGCCTCGAGGCGCTCGGGGTCGAACGGAAGGCTCGGAGGGAGCTGCCACAGCATCGGCCCGAGCTTGGCCTCCAGCGCCAGGGGACCCGAGGCGAGGAAGTTGGCCAGCGGGACCCGTACGTCCGCGAGCTTCTTCATGTGGGTGATGAACCGCGAGCCCTTGACGGCGAAGACGAAGTCGTCGGGGACCTCAGCCGCCCACCTGAGGTAGCTCGTGGGCCGCAGGAGCCCGTAGAAGCTGCCGTTGACCTCGACGCTGTTCATGCGCTCCGCGGCGTAGGAGAGCTCACGCGCCTGAGGCAGCCCGGGCGGGTAGAACGTGCCGCGCCACCGCGCGTACCGCCACCCGGAGATCCCGATCCGGATCTGGGGACTCATGCCGTCGGCCATGCCCCAGCCTCTCCGGCCGACCGGCCGCGTTCAACCATGTGGCCGTCTCTCGACCTGGTTGGATGCCTGTATGGCGATGCAGGAGTGGTACGGCCGCGCGAAGCTCGGGATCTTCCTCCACTGGGGGATCTACGCGGTGGACAGCACCTCGGAGAGCTGGGGCTTCTACCTCGGCGAGTGCACCTGGGACGACTACTACGCCCAGCTGGGAGGCTTCACCGCGAGCGCGTACCGACCTGACGACTGGGCGCAGCTGTTCGCCGAGGCCGGTGCTCGCTACGCCGTCCTCACGACGAAGCACCACGACGGCGTGGCGCTGTGGGACACCCGGGTCGCCTACCCGGACGGGTCGACCTTCTCGACCGTCTCGGCGACGCCCGCCGGGCGCGACCTCATCACGCCGTACGCGGAGGCGATGCGCCGCGCCGGCATCAAGCTCGGCCTGTACTTCTCGCACCTCGACTGGCACCACCCCGAGTACGCGACGATCCGCCCGCCGGCCGACGTGGTCCAGCCGGGCATGATCGCTGACCGCGAGAACAGGTGGTCGTTCCCGCCCGAGGGCCAGGAGGACTACGCCGCGTGGGACCGGTTCCGGGCGTTCCACCGGGCCCAGCTCGGTGAGCTCTGCGCGTACGACCCGGATCTCCTGTGGTTCGACGGCGCCTGGGAGCGCACGCCCGAGCAGTGGCACATGGACGAGGTCGCGGCGTTCCTCGCCGAACGTGCGCCTCGGGCTGTGACGAACGGACGCATGGGAGGGTACGGGGACTTCGTCACCCAGGAGCAGGCGCTGCTGGCCACGCCGCCCGCCGGGCCATGGGAGCTGTGCGTCACCGTGAACGACTCGTGGGGCTACAAGGCCCACGACCGGAACTTCAAGAGCCCGCGGCAGCTCGTCCAGCTGTTCGTCGAGGTGTTCGCGGGTGGCGGCAACCTGCTGCTCGACGTGGGGCCTCGCCAGGACGGCACCATCCCCGAGGAGTCGGCCGCGCGCCTGCGAGAGCTCGGCGCGTGGATCCGGCGGAACGAGGAGGCCGTGTATGCGACGGAGCGCGGCCTCGGCTTCGGGTACTTCGACGGGCCGACCGCGCTCTCCGCGGACAGGAAGACGCTGTACCTGTACCTGTTCGGGCTGCCGCAGGAGTTCGTCGTGGTGAAGGGGCTCACCACCCCGGTCGCCCGGGCGCGGGTCGTGGGGACGGGGACCTCCCTGGACCACCAGCGCGTGGGTGGGCTCCACCGCGCAGCCGGGTGGGAGTACGTGTTCATCGACCACGAGACCCACGCCGCCGACCTCGACCCGCTCTGTACGGTCGTGGCGTGCGAGTTCGACGAGCCCCTCGAGCTCGCGCCCACGGAGATGTCGTTCGACTGACGGCTGACGTCGCTGACCTCTCGCCTCAGGCCGCGCAGGTGGTGGCACGGGGCGCCCAGGAGCCCGAGTCCCTCCAGGGATGAGCCCGTCGAACGCGGAACGTGTTGATATCAGGGCGGTCCGCTGCTCAACGGATGGGCTGAACCCGAAAAACGTTGCCGTGGAGGCCATCCGACGGTCCCACAGCAACACTTTTCGGGTTCGGGCGGCGGCGGGGAGGTCTCGGGCCGCTCATATCCACACTTCTCGGGTTCAGGCGCGGCCAGCAGGTCTCCCGACCGATCCGGGCCGACGCCGGACCACGGCCGCGCCCCCCGGCGACCGCGCAGCCGATGCGGTCTCAGCCCCGCTGCAGGTACGCCAGGACAGCCAGCACCCTCCGGTGGTCGCTGGGCGACTCGGCGAGCCCCAGCTTCGCGAAGATGGCGCTCACGTTCTTCTCCACCGCACCCACGCCGATGACGAGACGCTCCGCGATCGAGGCGTTGCTGCGCCCCTCCGCGATGAGCTCCAGCACCTCGCGCTCCCGCGGGGTCAGCTGGTCGAACGCGTCCCGGCCGGCCACGAGGCGCCGGACGACAAGGGGGTCGAGGACCGTGCCGCCGCTCCGTACCCGACGCACGGCGTCCGTCACCTCGTCCAGCGACGCCACCCGGTCCTTGAGGAGGTAGCCGACGCCCCCGCGGGCGTCGGCGAGCAGCTCGTGCGCGTACAGGGTCTCGACGTACTGGCTCAGCACCAGCACGCCGACACCCGGGAGCGCGCGGCGGATCGCGATCGCCGCCCGGATGCCCTCGTCACGGAACGTCGGCGGGAGCCGGACGTCCATGACGACGACGTCCGCACCCGCCTCGCGCACCCTCGCCACGATGTCGGCTGCATCCCCGTACGAGCCGACCGTCACGTACCCGGCCTCGTCGAACAGCCGCACCAGCCCCTCGCGGAGCAGGAGCGAGTCCTCCACGAGGACGATGCGCACGTCGTCGGCCACGGCCATCACGCTACCGGGGCGGGACTCGCCGCCCCACTCGCATCAGGCGCCTGCGGAGGTACGGAGAGGGACCGTCACGTCGACGCGGGTCGGTCCACCGTCGGGGCTCTCGACCGTGAGCTGGCCGCGGAGGCCACGGAGACGCTCCGCGAGCCCCGCGAGGCCGTGCCCGGGCACCATCGATGCCCCGCCCGTTCCGTCATCGGACACCGTCAGCCGGAGACGCGCGGGCTCGTCGTACCGGAGGCTGCCCGTCACCTGCGCCGTCCGAGCGCCCGCGTGCTTCGCGGCGTTCGTGAGGAGCTCGGCGACGACGAAGTACAGGGCGCGTGCCGTGTCGGGAGCCACCAGCTCGTCGAGGGCCGGGTCGAGCGCGACGGTCACCGGTAACGGGCTCTCCTCCGCGAGCGCGGTGAGAGCGGCACACAGCCCGCGGTCCTGCAGCAGCGGCGGCGCCACGCCGCGAGAGAGGGCTCGCAGCTCCTCGAGTGCCGCCTTCGCCTGCGTCTGTGCCTCCTTGGCGATCGCCACGGCCTCCTCGGCCTGACCCGAGCTCACCCGGCGCTCGACCGCGGCGAGGTCCATCTGCAGCCGTACCAGCCGCTGCTGCGGCCCATCGTGGAGATCGCGCTCGAGGCGGCGCATCGCGCCGTCCTCGGCGGCGATCGCGGCGACCCGGGCGGCCGACTCGTTGCGCACCTCGGTGGCCAGGTCGTCGGAGGGCCAGCGGCCGAGCATCGCCGACGCGACACCGTGGTGCACCCGGGACAGCCCCCGCAGCACCCACGGCAGCGTCACGCCGGTCACGACGCCGAGGATGAGGTAGATGACGGCCTCGATGATCGTCCCGTTGTGCGTGACCCCCAGCCCACGAGAGATCCACCCGCCGACGGACTGCTCCTTGCCGGGCAGCAGCCACGCCCACATCCAGAAGCTGAGGCCCCCGAGCGCCGTGGCCGCCCAGGTGATGGCGACCGAGAAGGTGAGCGTCGCGAGGATCGGCGCCACGACCATCTGGTGCAGCAGGTACGACCAGTAGTGCGAGGAGCGCATGGGAGCGAGAAGCTTCGACGGGACCGACGCGTCAGGCTCGACGACGGGCCAGGCAGGCTCCGCGATCTCGGGCAGTCCCGTGAGCTTGAGCAGCGTCCGGTCCGCGAGCCCGAAGCCGCGCGCCGCGAGCAGCGACCCGACGACGAGCGGCAGGCCGACCACGAGGATCACCATCCCCACGCCGCTGAAGAACACCGCGGAGAGCACCGACAGCGCGACCATCGACAGCACGAACCCGCCCACCAGGTACACGAGACTGCCGGGCACGGCGCGCCACAGGGACAGGTACGAGTCCTGTCCGGACCCGGATTCCTGCTCGTTCTTCTCCATGGCCATCGCTCCTCCTGCACGCAGTGTCATGCTCATGCGCTCACGGTACGAATGGGCGCTGCCCACGGGCAGCCGGCCGCCTCCCGAGCTCGTACGGGGGCTGTCCCCCCTGCGCCGCCCGTACGAGCAGGGGCCTCACGCGGTACGGCAGGTGCTCGGCGAGCGAGATCGTCGTGCTGCTGCGCTGGACCCCCGGGACCTGGAGCATGGCCGTCGTCACCTCGTACAGGTGAGCAGTGTCGCGCGCGACCACCTTGGCGAGCACATCCGCGTCGCCCGTCGTGGCGTGCATCTCGACCACCTCGGCCAGTGCCATGAGGCCCTCCGCCGCGGCCGCTCCCTCCGACTGGGAGATCGACAGGGACACGAACGCGACCAGCGGGTAGCCGAGCGCCGCCGGGTCGATGCGGCGGGCGAACGAGCGCAAGGCTGTCCCGGCGAGCCTGCGGAGGCGCGCGTGGATCGTGTTACGCGCGATGCCGAGGGAACGCGCCAGCCCGAGCGTCGTCGCATCCGGGTCGTCGTCGAGCGCGAGGAGGATCCGGGCGTCCTGCGGGTCGATGAGGCTCACGATGAGCATCATGCTCCCCTGG
>DASSQF010000030.1:0-11078 GCA_035702685.1 Propionibacteriaceae bacterium | reverse complement strand
CCAGGGTGCGTGGGCGTTGAGCGCGTACGAGAGTGTCGCGCCGCCGCGGTAGTCGGCGATGACGGCGAGGTTGTCCTCGGTGGTGATGCCGGTGTCGAAGACGTCCTTGTCGCGCAGGTAGCCGTCGTACTGCTCCTGGTCCAGGTACAGCTCCTTGAGCCGCGGGTCCGTCCGCAGGTCGAGCTCGAACGGGCTGTGCTCGCCGTCGTGCGTGCCGCGCTTGGGACGTGGCGGCAGGCCGCGGCGGTCGGCGTTCTCGGCGCCGTAGAACCGGGTCGCGCCGGAGGCGAAGACGCGGGTCGGGGCGTCGGCGAGCCACCAGTTGACGAGGTCGAAGTGGTGGCTGGACTTGTGGATGAGCAGGCCGCCGGACTTGTCCTTCTCGCGGTGCCAGCGGCGGAAGTAGTCGGCGCCGTGGGCGGTGTCGAGGACCCACTCGAACGTGATCGACAGGACGTCGCCGATCTCGCCGGAGGAGATGACGCGCTTGAGCTCGGAGTTGCGGGGCGAGTACCGGTAGTTGAACGTCACGACGACGCTCCGACCCGTCCGCTTGACGGCCTCCTCGATGTCGTGGGCCATGTCGGCGTTGATCGTGAGGGGCTTCTCGCACACCACGTCGACCCCGGCGTTGAGGCAGCGCACGATCATCTCGGCGTGCTTGTAGTCGGGCGTCGTGATGATGGCCCGCTCGGCGCCGGAGCGCTGGAGGATGTCCTCGAGGTCGTCGGGGCCGCCGGTCACGATCGACGACAGGTCGTAGCCGTACTCGGTCGCCATGCGCTGGGCGTGGACCTTGATGCGACCGGGGTTGACGTCCACCAGGGCGACGAGCGTCGCGACGTCGGAGTGGGCACCCCCGATCGCGTCGAAGTACATCTGGCAGCGGTGCCCGGTTCCGATGACGGCGTAACGGGTTGTCACGAGGTTCCTTCCGATCTTCTGACTTCCGCCCGGGCGCGCGGCGGCCCGGGCGCTTTCTGCGTTACCCCAGCAGGCTCACTTGATGCCGGTCGTCGCGATGCCCCGGATGAGGAACCGCTGACCGAACAGGAATGCGAGGAACACCGGGATGAGGGAGACGATGCTCATGGCGAACATCGCGCCCCAGTTGGACGAGCCGGACGAGTCGAGGAATGCACGCAGGGCCAGCGGCACCGTGTACATCTTCGGGTCGATGAGGTAGATCAGCGACGACAGGAAGTCGTTCCACATCCAGATGAACGTGAAGATCGTCGTCGTCGCCAGTGCCGGAACCATGAGCGGCAGGATGATCCTGAAGAACGTGTTGAAGTGTCCGCACCCGTCAATTCGCGCCGCCTCGTCGAGCTCACGCGGAAGTCCGCGGATGAACTGCACCATGAGGAACACGAAGAACGAGTCGGTGGCCAGGAGCTTCGGCACGATGAGCGGCAGGAACGTGTTCACCCAGCCGAAGTTCTGGAACAGGATGTACTGCGGCACGAGGACCACGTGGTACGGGATCATGATCGTCAGCAGCATGATCGCGAACAGGACCGTCCGGCCCGAGAACTTGAGGCGCGCGAACGCGTACGCGGCGAGCGAGCACGAGACCAGGTTGCCCAGGATGCAGCCCGCGACGACGATCGCCGAGTTCAGCAGGTAGAACCCGAACGGCTGGTCGAGCGCCGACCATCCGTACCGGTAGTTCTCGAGCGTGATGTTGGTCGGGAGGAGGCCGGTGTCGCGGAAGATCTCGTCGGTGGGGCGGAACGAGCTGACCAGCATCCACAGCAGCGGGTAGATCATGAGCAGCGACGCGGCGATGAGCAGGATGTGCTTGATGGCCGACGTCACCGGGTTGAACGTCCTCCTCGCCGGGCGATCCGGAGACGACGACGTCACGGGTCGGGGGGCCCTCGTGTATTCGCTGACCTGAGGCTCGGCGGGCTCGTTGGCGATATCAGTCATCGTAGAACACCCAGTACTTGGAGAGGAAGAAATTCAGGAACGTGAATGCGCCGACGATCAGCACGAGCAGCCAGGCCATTGCCGCGGCATAACCCATGTCGAGGTTGGCGAATCCTTGCTGGTACAGGTACAGCGTGTAGAACATCGTCGAGTCCGACGGGCCGCCATTTCCTCCCGAGACGATGAACGCCTGCGTGAAGGACTGGAATGCGCCGATGATCTGGAGCACGAGGTTGAAGAAGATGATGGGGCTCAGCAGCGGCATGGTGATCTGCCAGAACTGCGTCCACTTGCTGGCGCCGTCGACGGCCGCCGCCTCGTAGTACATGTCGGGGATCTGCCGCAGGCCGGCGAGGAAGATGATCATCGGCGAGCCGAACGTCCACACGTGGAGAAGGATGATCGTGTAGAGGGCCGTGCTCGGGTCGGCGATCCAGCCCGGAGGGTTCGACCAGCCGAGACCGCGGAGGATCTGGTTGATGAGGCCGTCGGTACCGAAGATCTGACGCCACAGGAGCGCGATGGCGACCGAGGAGCCCATGAGGCTCGGCAGGTAGAACACCGAGCGGTAGAAGGCCAGGCCCCGCATGCCGCGGTTGAGGAGCACGGCGATCGCGAGCGCCAGCCCCAGCTGCAGGGGGGTCGACACGATGACGTACGTGAGGGTGACGCGGATCGAGTTCAGCAGGCGGGGGTCGCTGACCATCCGCTGGTAGTTCTTGATGCCGATCCAGTCAGGGGCTGCCAGGAGGCTGTAGTCGGTGAACGACAAGTACAGGGACGCGATCATCGGGCCGATGGTGATCACGACGAGCCCGATGAGCCAGGGAAGGAGGAACAGGTAGGCCGCCTTGTTGTCGGTGGCTTCCTGCTTCGCCCCCTTCAGCTGTCTTAGCTCATTGAGTGCACTCACGTAAGGATTCCGCTCTCTCGGGGACCGTGCTTCGTCGCCCTCGGCGACCCCGCCACTCACCCTGTACCCCGAATAGCGGTGGCCGGAGCCGGTCCGTACATCGGTGTACAGCGGAACTGACGCGCCCGCGCGGGGCTTCAAACAACCTAGACCCTCGTCCAGCCTGCACGGGAGCCTAGTTCGAGCTGCCGTCCGGACGTGGTGCCAAGGCTCTGCTGCCCTGTCGTCTCCGGCTCGACTGCCGTCACGCTACGGTCCGGTCCAGACACGGTCAAGGCGATGCAAAGGATTGCAGTCCTGTTTCACCAGGGTGTGGGAAAACGCTTCCCGAGCCGCAGTCTCGCACGCCCGAGCGGTGCTGTGCAACCGCGTGGGGACCCACGTGGAACGGCCGTGTAGCGCGATCCAGGCACTCCGCACGGGGGCGATGTTCACTCCGTAGGGGGCACGACGTTCTCGACCGCGCCGCCGAAGCGCCTGTCCCGCCGGGCGTACACCTCGACGGCTCGCCAAAGGTCGCGGCGGTCGACGTCGGGCCACAGCGTGTCCGAGAAGACGTACTCGGCGTAGGCCGACTGCCACAGCAGGAAGTTGCTCGAGCGCTGCTCGCCGCTGGAGCGCCAGAACAGGTCGACGTCGGGGATGTCCGGCTCGTCCAGGAAGTGGCGGAACCGCTCCTCGGTGATCCGGGACGGCTCCAACTTCCCCTGCCTCGCGAGCTCGGCCACCTTCCGTACCCCGTCGATGATCTCCGCCCGACCGCCGTAGTTCACGCAGAACTGCAGCGTCAGCGTCGTGTTGCCTGCCGACTGGCGCTCGGCGTCCTCGAGCTCCCGGATGACCGAGCCCCAGAGGCGGGGGCGTCGGCCGGCCCACCGGATCCGCACGCCGAGCGCGTCGAGCTGGTCACGCCGCCGGTGGATGACGTCGCGGTTGAAGCCCATGAGCCAGCGCACCTCGTCGGGGGACCGCTTCCAGTTCTCGGTGGAGAACGCGTAGGCCGACAGGTACGGGATGCCGAGCTCGATCGCTCCCTCGATGACGTCGAAGAGCGCGTCCTCGCCGCGCGCATGGCCCTCGGTGCGACGCAGCCCCCGCGCCTTCGCCCAGCGGCCGTTGCCGTCCATGACGATGGCGACGTGGCGGGGGAGCAGGTCCCGCGGGATCTCGGGCGGCCGGGCCCCCGACACGTGCGGTACGGGCGGTCGCGGCGGGCGGGACGTCACGACGCGACGATACCGTCAGCCGACCTCGGCGACGGGCTCCCGCGCCTCGCCCGGCTGGACACGGGCCGTCACGATGTGCCGCGGCATCGAGAGTGCGGAGACGAGGAGCAGCACGGCGATGACCGACGCAGCCATGAACACCGAGCCGGCCGCCGCCGTCATGGTGGCGGGGTCCTGCTCGTTGCCGCCTCGCGAGGCGATCGCCGCGTTGGCGACCGCGCCCAGGATGGCCGCACCGAGTGCCTGCCCGACGGAGCGGAACAGCATCTGGGTGCCGGTGACGACGCCGCGCTCTTCCCAGGAGACGCTCGACTGGGCCGCGACGAGGGTCGTCACGGCCGAGAAGCCGAAGCCTGCGCCGATGACGAAGCAGATCGCCGCGGTGAGGAGGATCGAGGGGTAGCGGGTCGACAGGGCCAGCGCGCCGGTCCCGAGCACGAGCACGGTCCCGCCGAACACGGCGGGGGTACGGAACCCGAACCGCAGGTACGCACGTCCGGCGAGCGTCGCTGCCACGGGCCAGCCGACGGTCAGCGCGCCGAGCGCCAGGCCGGCGACGATGGGTGCCGCACCGGTGGTCACGGTGAGGAACGTCGGCACGTACTCCGTCAGGCCGATGAGGGCAGCGCCGACGCAGAACCCGAGCACGTTCGTCGACAGCAGCAGGCGTCGGCGGAGCAGGTGGAACGGCAGGACCGGCTCGGCCGCACGCCGCTCCACGAGGACGAAGGCGACGAGGAGCACCACGCCGGAGCCGAGGACCCCGATGCTCGGCAGGGAGCTCCAGGACCAGGCGTGACCGCCTTGCAGCACGCCGAGGATGAGCAGCGTCAGCGCCGCCGTGAAGAGGACGGCGCCGGCGACGTCGATGCGGTGCGTGCGCTTCTCGACCTTCTCCTGGAACCGCGTCCAGATCATCCAGCCGGCGACGAGGCAGAGCGGGATGTTGATGAGGAAGATGCCGCGCCACAGGTCGAGCTGGGCGAACACCCCACCGAGCGTCGGCCCGACGACGGCGGCGATCGCCCAGACGCTGGCCATGTAGCCCTGCACCCGGGCGCGCTCCTCGAGCGTGTACATGTCGCCGACCATCGTGATCGACATGGGCAGCACAGCCCCGGCGCCGAGACCCTGGATCGCCCGGAAGGCGATGAGGCTGGGCATGTTCCACGCAACGGCCGCGAGGACGGAACCGAGCAGGAACGCCGCGATCCCGAAGAGCATGATCGGCTTGCGTCCGATGGTGTCGGCGAGCTTCGCGTAGACGGGTACGGTCACGGCGGACGCGAGCATGTACACGGAGAACAGCCAGGGGAACTCGGCGAAGCCGCCGATGCCCGCCACGATCGACTGGACGGCGGTGGCGATGATGGTCGAGTCGATGGCCACCAGACCCGTCGAGAGCATCATGGCGAGGAGCAGCGGTCCGCGCTCGGACCGGAGGCCGACGCCGGATCTGTCACCTTGTGCCACGGGATCTCCTCACGTCGTCCACCATGTGGGGATCGAGCTCATGTCGCCCACCACGTGGGGATCAAGCCTGAAACGGGGGTCAGGTATTCCCGGGCGTTCCGGGGCACAGGGGCTAGAGGCGGATCAGGAGTCGACGACGAGCGTCGAAGGGAGGCCGGCCGATGGTACGGGTGTCGAGGCGCACGGTGCTCGCCGCTGCGGCCGCAAGCGTCGCGGGGGCCTGTACAGGCGGCTCCCCTGTCACTCCTCCTGTCGAGACGAAGGCTGGGGGCGGGCCCGGTCCCGGGTCGATCCCGGCGAACCTCACAGTCGTCGCCGCGGAGCTCGACGTGCCCTGGGACCTGGCGTTCCTGCCTGACGGCGCGGCGCTCGCGACGCTGCGCGACACGGGACAGGTGGTACGGATCCGTCCGGGAGCCGACCCGGTCACCGTGGGGACTGTTCCGGGCGTGGTGCCGGGTGGGGAAGGGGGCCTGCTCGGGCTCGCCCTCTCGCCGGCTTTCGCGTCCGACGGCGGCGTGTACGCCTACCACACGGCCGCGTCCGACAACCGGATCGTGCGACTCACGTACTCGGGCGACTCGCTCGGCGGGGGCGACGTCATCGTGGGCGGCATCCCCAAGTCGGCGATCCACAACGGGGGCAGGATCCGCTTCGGCCCTGACGGGATGCTCTACGCCGGTACGGGCGACGGCAGTGCCCGGGGAAGCTCGCAGGACCTCGAGAGCCTCGGCGGCAAGATCCTGCGCGTCCGGCCCGACGGCTCCGTGCCGAGCGACAACCCGTACGGCTCGCTCGTCTGGACGTACGGTCACCGCAACGTCCAGGGCATCGGCTGGGACGCCTCGGGAAGGATGTTCGCGTCGGAGTTCGGCCAGGACTCGTACGACGAGCTCAACCTCGTCCAGAAGGGCGGGAACTACGGCTGGCCGGTCGTGGAGGGGCCGAGCACCGATCGACGGTTCGTCCCGCCGCTGCAGACCTGGCGCGTCGCCGACGCCTCGCCGTCGGGGATCGCCGTGACGCCGGACGGCGTCGTGTACCTGGCGGCGCTCCGCGGTCAGCGGCTGTGGCGGGTGGCGGTCCGTGCGGACGGGACCGTGCAGTCCGTCACCGCCCTGTACCAGGAGACGTACGGCCGACTCCGGCACGTCGCGGTCGGACCCGACGGCCATCTCTGGATCGTCACGAGCAACCGCTTCCGCGGGAGGCCGGGGCCCACGGACGACCGCGTGGTGATCCTTCCCGACCTGGCCTGACCAGCGACAATGGAGCCTGACGTAAGGAGGACCGTGCCCACGTACACCGACGAGGCGGTCGTCCTGCGCACCCACAACCTGGGCGAGGCCGACCGGATCGTCACCCTGCTCACGCGCAGGCACGGCAAGGTGCGCGCCGTGGCCAGGGGTGTACGGCGCTCCACGTCGAAGTTCGGCGCGAGGCTCGAGCCCTTCAGCCACGTCGACCTCCAGCTCGTCGTGGGCCGCAGCCTCGACATCGTCGCCCAGGCGGTGAGCCGTGACGCGTTCGGCGAGCCGCTCGTGAGCGACTATCCCCGGTACACGGCGGGGCACGCGATGCTCGAGGCGGCCGACCGGCTCGTCGGCGAAGAGGGTGAGCCGTCCGTACAGCACTACCTGCTCCTCGTCGGTGCCCTGCGGGCGCTGGGGTCGGGCGACGACAGGCCGAGCGCGCAGATCCTCGACTCGTACCTGCTTCGTGCCTTGGCTGTCGCCGGGTACGCGCCGTCGCTCGCCGAGTGCGCGCTGTGCGGCTCGACCGAGCGGCTCGAGTTCTTCAACCCGAGTACGGGCGGGATGGCGTGTGCGACGTGCCGGCCGACAGGGTCCGCGAGGGTCGACATCTCGACCGCACGACACCTCGGCATGCTGCTCGCGGGGGACTGGGACGGTGTCGTCGGCGCGTCGCCCGTCGTCCAGCGGACGGCATCGGGTCTCGTGTCGGCCTTCGCCGCCTGGCACATCGAGCGCGGTCTCCGCAGCTTGGCGCACGTCGAGCGGTAGGGCTCCAGCGGCCCCTGACGAGCCGGCCCTTCCATGGAGTCGTGCCCCGGCTTCGGTTTGTACGGGCTCGGCGGGGAGCGCACGACTCGCGGTGGCCGAGTTGAGCTCCAGGGGACTGGCCGAACGCGGAAAGCGTTGATATCAGAGCTGTCGCTGGGCTGACTGTCGGCCTGAACCCGAAAAGTGTTGCTGTGAGGGGGTGTTGGGCCTTTCGCAGCAACACTTTTCGGGTTCGGAGGGGCGCGGGACGCATCCGCCCGCGTCATATCCACGCTTTTCGGGTTCAGTGCCGAGGGTGCAGCGCTTCCTCCGCGGACGATGCCTCTCGACACCGCACGCGACGCCATGGAATGTCCAGCCGTACTGCCGGGTCATGGAGACGGCGAAGAGGCGTCCATGGGCAGTCTTCTGCGGGCTCGAGACAGCGAGCCGGGGAAGTCAATGGAGACGTCGGCAGGGGCTTCTCGGGTAACCCGTGCGCGGCCTTTAGGCTGGCGACCGGGGCGACGCGCGGCTCAACCCGCGCCACCACTCAGGCGGATGGCTATGGTCGGGCTATGCCCGACGATGTGAGCCTGTACGACCTTCCCCTGGTCACGATCCGCCGTGTGTCGGTGACGGAGATGGACAACAACGTCTACCTCGTGACGAGCAAGGACAGCGGCGCACAGGTGCTCATCGACGCTGCGGGCGGCATCCGCAAGATCCGGCGAATGCTCGACCTCGCGTCGAACGACGCCTCGGAGCCCACGCGCCTCTCCCTCATCATCACGACGCACTCCCACTACGACCACATCCGGGCCCTGCGCGAGCTCGTCGACGAGACAGGGGTCCGGTCGGCGGCTGGGGCGGCCGACGCTGCGGCGATCGCGGGCCAGACGGGAATCAAGCCGGACGTCCAGCTCAAGAACCGGGACATCGTCGCCGTCGAGGGGTTCGACCTCAGCGTGATCCACCTCCGCGGCCACACGCCGGGCTCGATCGCGCTGGCGTACGATCCCGGGTCCGGCCGCCCCGTCCACCTCTTCACCGGGGACTCGCTCTTCCCGGGAGGGGTCGGCAACACGAACAAGGACCCGGAGCGGTTCGCGTCGCTCTTCGGGGACGTGACCTCCCGCATCTTCGACGTGTACGGGGATGAGACCATCGTCCACCCGGGTCACGGGCTGCCCACCACGCTCGGCGCCGAGCGGCCGCACCTCGAGGAGTGGCAGCAGCGGGGGTGGTGATCTTCCAGGCTTGCGGGAGATCGTGATCGCGGTTTCCGCGGTCCAGCCTTGTCGATAGGTCACGGTTCTGGTCGTACCGGGCAGCTGGACCGCACGAATCGCGGTCTTCCCCGGCGCGTACTGACGGACCTGTCGCGGCGCACCGGGACCAGCCGAAGGGCCCCACCACGGTCGGCGGAGCACAATGTTCCGGACAGCCGTCTCCACGGGAGGAGTGCCATGACGTCGCTTCCCAGGGAGGAGTCGCCGGCGCGAGAAGGCCGAGGCGTCGGGTTGCTGCTCGTGTTCGTCCTCATCGGCGCCGCTGTCTCTGTGGGCCTGGGCGTCTTCGGCAAGTACCACGCACCCGCCACCGCACCGACGCTGGGCTTCGCGGACCTCGTCACGATGAAGGTGACGCTGGCGAGCGTCACCGGGGGCCTCGGCCTCGTACAGGTCCTCACGGCTCTGCGCATGTACGGACGCATCGGGCACGGTCAAGCCTCCCGAGGGGTGAGCCTCGCGCACCGGATCTCCGGTGTCGCCGCGGTTGTCGTCTCGCTCCCGGTGGCGTTCGCGTGCCTGTGGGCGCTCGGCTTCGGCACGTACAGCCCTCGGGTTGTCGCGCACTCCCTGGCGGGCTGCGCGTTCTACGGCGTCTTCGTGGCGAAGATGCTCACCCTGCGCAGCTCACGCGTGCCGGCATGGGCTCTGCCCCTGCTCGGAGGGCTGCTCTTCACCGTTCTCGTCGTCATCTGGCTCACCTCGGCGATGTGGGTCTTCGCCGGCGGGGGACCGGGGTACTGACCTGGCGCGGAAGTCGGTGCGACGTTCAACGGCGCGTGCGACCTCGCCGTGGCCCGGGCGGGTAGGCGTGATCACTGTTCAGAACCGCAGTGGGATCAGGGAAAACGTGCTAGAATCGAACACATGTACGAAGGAGCAGATCGCGGACGGACAGCGTCTGTCGTCGCCGAACTGCGCCAGCGTCTGCTTGATCTGGATCTCGACCTCTCCGATGCCGAACGCCTCGAGACGATCCGTGCGCTCGCCGAGCTGACGAACACGGCGAACGCCGTGCAGCTCCAGCTGGTTGCGGCGCTCGATGCGTCGCGACGGTCTCGCGACGAGGCCATGGCGTTGCCGGAGGAGGAGCGTCGTGGGGTCGCGCACCTGGTGGCGTGGGCGCGACGCGAGTCCCCGCACGCGGGACGGCTGGTCGTCGGCGTCGCGGGAGCGGTGGTGCGGGAGATGCCGCACACCTTCGCGGCGATGCGCGCAGGCGTCCTGTCCGAGTACCGGGCGAGGCTGCTCGTGACGGAGACAGCGTGCCTCAGCAGGCAGGATCGGGCCACGGTGGACGAGACGGTCTCCGCCGATCTGCACGCGCTCGAGGGGGTGGGCAGTCGTCGGCTCGCGGGTTGGGCCCGGCAGGTCGCGTACAGCCTCGAT
This sequence comes from Propionibacteriaceae bacterium, assembly GCA_035702685.1. GTDB lineage: Bacteria > Actinomycetota > Actinomycetes > Propionibacteriales > Propionibacteriaceae > Fen-668. The sequence continues at coordinate 850 of DASSQF010000030.1, read as the reverse complement.
CCCGCATCGGCTGTACGACGGGTGGCCAGGGCTACGTCGGACCGCTACGTCTCCCTGCGTCCCGCTCCGGACTGCATGACGTATCTCTCGGCGCTGCTACCCGTCGCGCAAGGCGTCGCGTGCCTGGCGGCATTGAGAACGGCAGCCGGCTCCGCCGTCGCGGCCGGTGACGGCCGCGGGGTGGGTCAGCTCATGGCCGACACGCTCGTCACGCGGCTCACGGGGCAGGAGTCGGCGGAGGCCGTCCCCGTCGCGGTACACCTCGTCATGCCGGCAGACAGCTTCTTCTTGCAGGACTGCGAGCCCGTGAGGATCGTCGGCCACGGACCCATTCCTGCGGAGCTTGCGCGTCGTCTCGTGACTGCCGCGCCGTCGGTCCGCTCTTGGGTCCGGAGGCTGTACGCCGATGCCGCCGAGCACCTTGTCAGCGCCGACTCGCGAGCGAGGTTCTTCCCGGCGGGGCTAGCGGAGCTCATCCGGATCCGCGACGACACGTGCGCGACACCGTGGTGCGACGCACCGATCAGGCACCTCGATCACATCCAGCCTTGGGCTGACGGTGGGCCGACCACGCTGGAGAACGGACAAGGGTTGTGCGAGCGGTGCAACCACGACCGGCAGGCGACGCGTTGGGAGGGCCGGTCCGGTCCACCTTCGCGCCAAGACCCGGAACGATGGATGGAGCGGGGCGAGTTGCGGGAGCAAGGGAGCGAGGCGCGGGAGGAAGGGGGCCAGGCGCGGGAGGATGTATGGGTTCCTGCTGCGTAATCGCTCCTGGGCGGACTGGGATCGCATGCCGCTTCTACTGCATTGGGCCCGGGCCATGGTCGTGGCCGGGCGGTTCGCCCCA
>DASSQF010000029.1:0-5537 GCA_035702685.1 Propionibacteriaceae bacterium | reverse complement strand
TGATCTGGTCGAGCACGAGCTGCTGGTTGCCCAGCGCCTGCGCGACGATGACGGCCGTGCGCAGCGCTGACACGGTGGTCGTCGCCGCCCGGTCGACGCCCTTGATGAGCTCGATGTTGTTCTTGATGATGATGTCGATGGCCAGATAGCTCTGGATCGACACCGCGAGCTGCGTGAGCAGGTCCTGGTGCTTCTGCCGCACGTAGAACAGGACGTCCTGGTTGAGCTGCTTGGCGCGCTCAGGGTCGGACATCTCGATCTCGGCGATGTTGGCGGTGAGCTTCATGTCGAGCCGCTCGGCGATGTAGACGTACTGGTTCAGCCGCCCCATCGTCTGCCACAGGTTCTGCTTCTCCATGTTCAGCGCCACGTTGTCGCGGGTCAGCTCGTCCTGCCCGGAGCGCAGCGCGTGGAGGATGCCGTTGAGGTGCGACTGCGAGCTCTGGTACTTGCGGAAGTAGTCCTGCATCTTGTGCCCGAACGGGAACAGGCCGAGGAACTTCTTGTCGACGCTGTCCTTGCCCGGGTCGAGGTCCTCGACCGTCCGCCGGAGGTCGATCAGGGTCTGGCCGACCTTCGAGCCCTGCGTGAGGTTGCCCTCCTTGAGCGCGCGGACAGGGGTGTTGAGGAGGCGGTTCGAGGTCTCGGCGGCCTTGCGGATGTCCGCGTCGCCCATGGACCGTACGGCGTCGGCCTGCGCTCCGAAGTCGGGCGAGCCCGTCTGCGCCTTGGTGATCGCGTTCATGAAGGCGTCGACCTTCTGGTCGAGCACGGGCACCTGGGCGGCGTCGACCTGGGGGGCCATCTTGGGGGCCTGGGTCGTGGGGACGGCGGCGACGGCGGGCGGCGCCTCGAGCGTGAGCGTCGCCGTCGCGGTCGGCGGTGTCAGCGGGGCGTATGCGGCCTGGCCGGACTCGGACATGGAGCACCTTTCAAAGCGGGTCACGCAGCGTGAGACAGGTTCCGACCCAATGTACCGGTCGGGCCCGCCCCCAGCAGGGGGAGAGGGCCGATCAGCCCTCGGAATCGGTGAGCGGTACGGGCGGGCCGTCGTCGGCGAGCACGTCGGCGAACAGGTCGCCCTTCTCGGCGACCCGGGCGAGGACCTCCTCGGGGCGGAACCGCAGGGCGTCGGGGCGGTCCGCGGCAGCCACCTCGTCCCACGTCAGCGGCGTGGCCACCCAGGGCTGCTCCTTGCCGCGCAGCGAGTACGCGCACACGGTGTTGCGTGCCGCCTTGTTCTGGAGGTAGTCGATGTAGATCCGCTCCGTACGTGCGGACTTCGCCATGGTCGCGACGAACAGGTCAGGGTGCGTGCGGCTCATCTCGGCGGCGAGCCGCGCCACGTACCGTACGACCTCCTCGGACGGCGTCGGCGCGATGGGTGCGGACAGCTGGAGCCCCTTCGAGCCCGTCGTCTTCACGGACGCGATGAGCCCGTCGGCCGCGAGACGCGCCCCCAAGAGGAGGGCACCCTTGCAGACGTCCAGCATGGTCATCCCGGGACCCGGGTCGAGGTCCACGACGCACATCGTCGCACGAGGCTCGTGCTCTGCCCCGAGGAGGACCGCCCCGTCGCGCATCGTCGTGTGGGCGACGGTCCACTGCGGCGCGTGGAGCTCGAGGGCTGCGAGGTTGGCCAGGTAGACGAGGGTCGCCGGCTCCGTCACGACGAGGTAGTCGATCCGCCCTTCGGTTCCCAGCACGGGCTGTACGGACAGCCAGTCCGGGGCGCCGGCCGGCAGGTTCTTCTCGTAGAACGCCGGGGCGTCCACCCCGTTGGGGAAGCGGACGCGGGTGAGGCACCGCCCGGCCAGGTGGGGGAGCATCGTGTCGGCGATGCCGAGGTAGTACGAGATGACCTCGGCCTTCGTGTAGTGCGCCTCGGGGAACAGCACCTTGTCCAGGTTCGAGAGCGCGAGGGTCCGCTCACCGACCGTCGTGACGACGTTCTCGCCTGGCATGCGGTCACTCTAGGGCCGGACCCGAGTCCCCGGCGGGGCGTGAACGGGCCCGGACATGCACGAAGGACCCCCGCCGGCGCGAGGGTCCTTCGTGGCGTGTGTGGTGACTTACAGAGCGTGGACGCGATCAGCCTGCGGGCCCTTGGGGCCCTGCGTGATCTCGAACTCGACCTTCTGACCCTCTTCGAGGGTGCGGAAGCCGGTGGTGTCGATCGCGGTGTAGTGGACGAAGACGTCCTGATCGCCACCCTCCACGGCGATGAAGCCGTAGCCCTTCTCGGCATTGAACCACTTGACGGTTCCCTGCGCCATACAACTTCTCCCAACTGCTTGCTGAGACCGCACCTTGAGATCTCAGGCTGCTGGACACGGTCCGGACCTTCCCAGAACACAGCCCGGGCTGGAGCAGCGGGTACAGCCTTCCATACTTGCGGCCCAGGAAACAGCGCACGACGCAAAATCGGGAGGCGTGGCCGCCGACGGCGGAGGCAGCGACAGCCCTTCATCGTTTCACTCGACGCCGCGTGAAAACCGTGCGAAGGACCGCTCCCGGGTCGCATCCGTCAGTGGCATCTGTTTGCATGGACGTGTGAACCCCGTGAACCGTCCGAGCTACCGGCTGCGGCCCTCGCCGCGCCGGATCCTCGAGCGTGTCGCGCTCACGCCGGAGCAGGGGACCGTCGTCGCCCACCGGGGCGGACCGCTCCTCGTGCTGGCGGGGCCGGGGACCGGGAAGACGACGACGATCGTGGAGGCCGTGGCGTCGCACATCGACGAGGGGCTGCCGGCCGACTCCGTCCTCGTGCTGACGTTCTCGCGCCGCGCGGCCGTCGACCTGCGCCGCCGGATCGCGGAGCGCCTGGGCCGCTCGGTGGTGACGCCGCGCGCGATGACGTTCCACGCGTTCTGCTACGCCGTCGTGAGGCGCTGGTCCGACCCCGAGCTGTACGGGGCGGCGCCGCGGCTGCTCACGGCCCCCGAGCAGGAGTTCCGGGTGCGGGAGGTGCTGGGAGGACGGTCCGCCGAGGACTGGCCACCCGAGTACGAGCCGGCCTACGGCACGAGGGGGTTCGCCGCCGAGGTCCGCGGCGCCCTCGCCGCCGCCCGGCAGCTGGGCCTCGACGGTGACGTGCTCCGCCTGTACGGGGCGGTCGCCGACCGGCCTGCGTGGGCGTCGCTCGGCGACTTCTTCGACGAGTACCTCGACGTGCTGGAGCAGGAGCAGGTCCTCGACTACGCCGAGCTCGTCCACCGGACGCGGGTGCTGCTCACCGACCCCGAGGTCCTGGCCCAGGTACGGAGGTCGGCCCAGGTCGTGTTCGTCGACGAGTACCAGGACACGGACCCGTCGCAGGTCGCCCTGCTCCGGCAGCTCGTGCCGCTCGGGGGCGACATCGTCGCGGTCGGCGACCCGGACCAGTCCATCTACGAGTTCCGAGGCGCCCGTCCCCGGGGCATCCTCGAGTTCCCCGAGCTGTTCCCAGACGTGACCGGACAGCCCGCCGGAGTCGTCGCGCTGTCCCGCACGCACCGCTTCGGGGAGGTTCTCGCGGACGCCACCCGTCGCGTCTCCGCAAGGCTGCCGCTTCCACGGCCGATCCCCGACGAGCTGCGTGAGGCGTTCCGGGAGCCCGACGTGCACCCCGGGACGCCCCCCGGTCAGGTGGAGGTGCTCACGTTCGACGACGCGGGAGCGGAGGCGTCGTCCATCGCGGACCTGCTCCGACGTGCCCACCTCGGGGACGGAGTGGACTGGGACGAGATGGCGGTGCTCGTACGGTCGGGGCGCCGGGACATCCCGCGGCTCACGCGCGCCCTCATGGCCTCCGGGGTGCCGATCGCTGTCGCGGGCGACGAGATCGCGCTCTCGGCCGCTGAGGCGGTGTCGCCGATGCTGCTCGCGCTGTCCGTGGCTGCCGATCCCGGCCTGCTCGACGCGGACTCGGCGGCCAGGCTCCTCCAGAGCCCGTTCGCGGGACTGGACTCCATCGACCTGCGCCGGCTCGGACGGGCCCTGCGGGAGCAGGACCTGGCGGACGTCGGGCTCTCGGCGACGCCTGCGCCCTCCGACGAGCTCGTACGGCAGGCGCTCGAGGACCCGGACCTGCTGGCGCCGCTGCCCGAGAGCGAGGCGGCCGCTGCGGTGGCGCGCCTCGCAGCGCTCCTCGCCCACTGCCGTGGGCTGATCGCGCGGGGAGCGACGGCCCACGAGGCCCTGTGGTGCTTGTGGTCCGGCACGGACTGGCCGCAGCGCCTCCAGGACCAGCTCGCGAGCGGCGGCGACCCCGCTGCACGGGCCCACCGGGACCTGGACGCCCTCTGTGCGCTGTTCGACCTGGCAGAGCGCTCGGACGAGGTCACCGGCGGCCGTGGGGTTGCCGGATTCCTCGCCGAGGTGGCCGCCCAGGAGATCCCGGCCGACACGGCCAGGGAGGCGACCGCACGGCGCCGCGGCGTCCGCGTGCTCACGGCCCACCGGGCGAAGGGGCTCGAGTGGCCCCTCGTGGTCGTGGCCGGTGTCCAGGAAGGGGTGTGGCCCGACCCGAGGCGCCGGGACAGCATGCTCGAGACGGACCTGCTCGCGGTGGACGGGATCGTCGACCCGCCTCCGGCCAGTGTGAGGCTCGCTGCCGAGCGTCGCCTCTTCTACGTGGCGTGCACGCGCGCCACGCGGCGCCTCGTCGTGACCGCCGTGGCAGGTACGGACGGGGAGGGGGACCAGCCCTCCCGCTTCCTCGACGAGCTCGGCGTGCCCGTACGGGCTGTGCCGGGACGTCCCCGCCGACCGCTCACCCTCACGGGTCTCGTGGGAGAGCTCCGCCGGGCTGCCGCCGACCCGGACGAGCCGCCTGCCGTGCGAGCGGCCGCCGCTCGCCACCTCGCCACGCTCGCGGACGAGGTCGACGGGGCCGGCCGCCAGGTCGTACCCCTCGCAGACCCCTCGCGCTGGTGGGGGCTCGCGGAGACCTCCACCGGACGTACCGCGCGACAGCACGGGGAGCCCGTCACCCTGTCCGGCAGCCAGCTCGGCACGTTGCTCGCCTGCCCGCGGCAGTGGTTCCTCCAGCGCCGGGCGGGTGCCGATCGCCAGCGCACCTCGGCCGCGGGGTTCGGCTCGGTCGTGCACGTCCTCGCCGAGCACGCGGTGGCCGAGGGGATCAGCCCCACAGAGCTCGGCGCCCACCTGGAGCGGGTCTGGGACCAGATCCCGTTCGACGCCGTGTGGCTGTCCGCGTCCGAGCGGGCCGAGGCGGACGAGTCGCTCGAGCGGCTCGCCGGATGGATCGAGGCCCGGTCCGGCCGCACGGTGCTCGGCGTCGAGGTGCCGTTCTCCGTGCAGGTCGAGACGTCGACGCAGCCGCTCACGCTGACCGGCGTCGTCGACCGCCTCGACCTCACGCCCGACGGGCGACTCGTCATCGTCGACTTCAAGACCGGCCGTCACGTGCCCACCCAGGCGGAGGCCGACTCCCTCGAGCAGCTCGGCGCCTACCAGCTCGCGGCGCAGCTCGGTGCGTTCGCGTCCCTCGCGGGCGACGCCCGGGTCGGATCCGCCGAGCTCGTCTACCTCCG
>DASSQF010000028.1:0-10507 GCA_035702685.1 Propionibacteriaceae bacterium | reverse complement strand
CGGAGTGCCGCCTCCACGAGGCCCTTGAACAGGGGATGCGGCTTGGTCGGCCGGGACTTGAGCTCGGGGTGGGCCTGCGTCGCGACGAAGAACGGGTGCACCTCGGTCGGGAGCTCGATGAACTCCACGAGCTGGGCGTTCGGTGAGGTGCCCGAGATGACGAGGCCGGCCTTCTCGAGCTGAGGACGGTACGCGTTGTTGACCTCGGAGCGGTGGCGGTGACGCTCGGTGACCTGCCTCGTCCCGTACAGCCTGCTCACGATCGACCCGCGCGCCAGCTCCGCCGGGTACGAGCCGAGACGCATCGTGCCGCCCATGTCGCCGTCGCCGGAGACGATCTTCACCTGCTCCGCCATCGTGGCGATCACGGGGTGCGCCGTGTCGGGGTCGAACTCCGTCGAGGCGGCGCCGTCGAGGCCGGCGAGGTTGCGGGCCACCTCCATGACCATGCACTGGAGGCCGAGGCACAGGCCCAGGATCGGCACCTGGTTCTCCCGCGCGTAGCGGATCGCGCCGATCTTGCCCTCCACGCCGCGGATGCCGAAGCCGCCCGGTACGACGATGCCGTCGACCTCGCCGAGAGCCCTCGCAGCGCCCTCGGGAGTGGCGCAGTCGTCCGACGGGACCCACTGGATCGCCACCTTCGCCCAGTTGGCGAACGCGCCCGCGCGGAGCGCCTCGAGCACGGACAGGTACGCGTCGGGCAGGTCGATGTACTTGCCGACGAGCGCGATCGTCACGTCGTCCTTGGGGCTGTGGACGCGCTCGAGGAGGTTGTCCCAGGCCTTCCACGCGACGTCCCGGAAGGACAGGTTGAGCCGGCGGACGACGTACGCGTCGAGGCCCTCCGCGTGGATGACCTTGGGGATCTCGTAGATCGACGGGGCGTCCGGGCAGGAGATGACGGCGTCCTCGTCGACGTCGCACATGAGCGCGATCTTGCGCTTCACGCTGTCCGGTACGGGACGGTCGCAGCGGCAGACGAGCGCGTCGGGCTGGATGCCGACCTGGCGCAGCGCCGCGACCGAGTGCTGCGTGGGCTTGGTCTTCAGCTCGCCGGACGGGCCGATGTACGGGACGAGGGAGACGTGGAGGAAGAACACGTTCTCGCGGCCGACGTCCCGACGTACCTGGCGGGCGGCCTCGAGGAAGGGCAGCGACTCGATGTCACCGACCGTGCCGCCGATCTCGTGGATCACGACGTCGACGCCAGGCTTCGCCATGGCGAGCATCTCGTCCTTGATCTCGTTCGTGATGTGGGGGATCACCTGCACGGTGTCGCCGAGGTAGTCGCCCCGGCGCTCCTTCGCGATGACCGAGGAGTACACCTTGCCGGTCGTCACGTTCGCGTCCCCGGTGAGGTTGACGTCGAGGAACCGCTCGTAGTGGCCGATGTCGAGGTCGGTCTCGGCGCCGTCCTCGGTGACGAAGACCTCACCGTGCTGGAACGGGTTCATCGTGCCCGGGTCGACGTTGAGGTACGGGTCCAGCTTCTGCATGGTCACGTTGAGCCCTCGGGCGACCAGGAGCGAGCCCAGGCTGGAAGCCGTGAGGCCCTTGCCCAAGGAGGAGACGACGCCGCCGGTGACGAAGATGTGCTTGGTGTTCTCTGTCTTTCCCACGGGCCTCCAGCCTATACGGAGACTCCGTCCCGCCCGTCCACGCCCATCCCTTGGCGCGCCGCGCCGGGCTCAGGAGCCGGCCCGTGACGTCCTCCGTGACCCGGCCTCACACTGCCCCACCGGCCTCCCACGGCGCGTCGTCGGCCTACCATGAGACGTGACCAACGCGCCCACTGGAGAGCCGCAGCCACAGTGGCAGCAGCCTCCCTTCACGTCCGAGCCGGCTCCCGCCCCGGAGCCCCTCCAGGGTTCGATCGTCCCGTCCTCAGTGGTGGTGTCGCGCGGCCGGGTCGCACCGCCGTCGGTCGCGGAGACCTTCTTCGGCACGGTGGCCGGTCTCATCTGGCCGGTCATGATCGTGCTCGCGATCATGGGCGTCGTCGGCTGGTGGCCCGCGATCCTCGTCGCCATCGTCGCCAGCACCGTGCTCGGGAGCACGCAGAACCACCTCAAGGCCAGACGGCGCGCGCTGCGTCGCGCAGCCATCGCTCGCGACGACCGTGAGGCCGGTCTTCGGTAGCCGTCCGTCTCAGGGAGAGGTCACCGGCACCGGCACGCGGGCGGTGAGGAGGAGCAGGCCGTACGACACGTCCTTGCCCTCCCTCTGCTTGACGATCCTGTGGATCTCCTCGACGCGGACCTCCACGAAGCCGGCGCTCGACGCCATGGCCGCCAGCCGAGCCGGTGCGAACCCGTGGTGGTGGACCTCCTCGCCAGGATCGTCGTGGAACGTGCCGTCCTCGGCGGCCAGGTCGCTCACCGCGATGTAGCCGCCCGGCACGAGCCGGCACAGGACCGACTCGAGGAAGGCTTCGACGTCCTCGACGTGGTGCAGCATGAGGAGGCTGACCGCGAGGTCGAAGGGAGCGCCGGGTGGGGTCTCCGACGTCACGTCGAGGCAGTACGCGGCGAGGTTGGTCAGGCCGGCGGACTCGATCCGCTGCGCCGCGACTGCCGTCATGCCGGGGCTGGTGTCCACGAGGACGATGCGGCCCACACGGCTCGCCAGGATCCGGCTGAGCAGGCCAGTGCCACTGCCGACGTCCAGGACGGACCAGGTGCTGGCCAGCGGAACGCGCTCCGCGATCGCCTCGGCGACCACGCGCGCCCGCTCCTCGCGGTCGGGGTTGTCCTCCCACGTGGCGGCCAGGTCGTCGAACCGGCTCATCGGGAGCCTCTGTCCTCACGGGCTCGGGTGAGCAGGTCGCGCGCGTGGTCGCGGGACGCTGTGGTGTCGTCGTGCCCGCCCATCAGCCGCGCGAGCTCGCGCAGCCGCTCCTCGCCGTCCACGCACCGCAAGCCAGAGGTGGTGACGGTACCGTCGTCGGACTTGGCCACGACGAAGTGCCGGTCCCCGTACGCGGCGACCTGGGCGAGGTGAGTGACGACGATGACCGGGGTGAGGGTGGCCAGCCGGGCCAGGCGACTCCCCACCTCGAGAGCCACGGCTCCACCGATGCCGGCATCGACCTCGTCGAAGACGAACGTCTCTCCGCCCGTCGCGTCGGCGAGCACCACCTCGAGCGCCAGCCGTACCCGCGACAGCTCGCCTCCCGAGGCGACCTTCGCCAGCGGTCCGGGCTGGGAACCGGGGTTCGCGGAGAACAGCAGGCTCACGGAGTCGGCTCCGTACGGACCGGGCTCGGGCAGGGGCGTCACCGAGAACTCCAGCCGCGCGTGCGGGAGCGCGAGCGCGATGAGCTCAGCCCGTACCGTCTCCGCCAGACGCGTCGCCGCCGCCACGCGCATCGCCGTGATCCGGGTCGCGGAGGCCTCGATGCGCTCGGTCAGCCGCGACACCTCGGCGGCGAGGCTCTCGACACGGTCGTCGCTGGACTGGAGTGACGCCAGCCGCGTGGCGCTGGTCGCCGCCCACTCGAGCACCTCCGCTACCGTCTCGCCGTACTTCCGCGTCAGGCCCTGGAGCTGCGCCCTGCGGGACGCCACCCACTCGAGCCGGACCGGGTCGGCGTCGAGGTCCGCCAGGTACGAGGCGGTGCTGGCCGCCAGGTCAGCGACAAGAGCGGTCACCTCGCGCGCCTGTGCCGCGAGCTCCCCTGCCTGGACATCGGCCGCGGCGGCGGACTCGAGCGCCTTGCGTGCCGTGGCCGCGAGGCTCAGAGCGCTCGGCTCGTCCGCGAGGCCGTCCTCGTCACCGGACAGGGCGACCGAGGCGCGGTGGGCGTACAGGCGGAGGTCGTCCACCGCCTGGAGCCGGGCGGCCTCGGCCGCGAGAGCCTCGTCCTCCCCGGGCTCTGGTGCGACCGCCGCGATCTCCTCCAGCCCGAACGCGAGGAGGTCCTGCTCCCTGGCACGCTCACGCGCCTGCTCTTTGAGCCTCGCAAGCTCCGTCCGTGCGGCCTGGCGCGCCGCGTAGTCCTCGCGGTAGCCCCCGAGCTCCTCCGCGAGCTCAGGGCCGGCGGACCTGTCGAGAACCTCGCGCTGACGTTCGGGTGACGCGAGCCGCTGCTGCTCCGACTGGCCGTGGATGGTGACGAGCTGGGCGCCGATGTCCGCGCCGACCGCAGCCGGGACCTGGGTCCCGCCGACGAGGGACCGCGAACGGCCCGTGGCCGCGACCTGTCGTACGACGAGCAGCTCTCGCTCGTCGAGGACTCCCCCGGCGTCGTCCACGGTCGCCGCGACGCTCTCCGGGACGTCGACGAACCGGGCCTCGACGACGGCCCGGTCCGCACCGTGACGTACGACGCGTGCCTCCGCCCTCGCGCCCGCCACGAGACCGAGTCCCGACACCACGAGGGTCTTCCCGGCGCCCGTCTCCCCCGTCACCACGGTGAGCCCGGGCCCGGGCTCCAGCACGGCGTCGTCGATGACGCCGAGCCCCACGATCCGCAGCTCGGTGAGCATCAGCCGAGCGGGTACTCGTAGCGGTTGCGGAAGCCCTCGACGCTCAGGCCGAACTTCTTGACGAGCCGGTTCGTGAAGGGCTGCTCCGACAGCCGCGCCACCTGCAGGTGGTTCTCGTGGCGCCGGACCACCACCTGTGCGCCGAGCGGGGCGTCGATCGTGCGGCGTCCGTCGCACCACAGCACGGCGTCGCCGCCGCCCACGAGGTCGACGACGACCTCGCTCTCGGGGCCGAGGACGAGCGGCCTCGCGAAGAGGGCGTGCGCGCTGAGCGGGACCATGAGGTACGCGTCCAGCTCCGGCCACATGACGGGCCCGCCGGCCGAGAATGCGTACGCGGTGGATCCTGTCGGCGTCGAGACGAGCAGCCCGTCGCAGCCCCAGCGCGAGACCGGGAGGCCGTCGACCTGGGCCAGCACCTCGATCATCCGGCGCCGCGAGAGCTTCTCGATGGAGACCTCGTTGACCGCGAACGAGCGCCACGTGACAGGGCCGTCGCGGTGGGGCCGGAGCTCGACGGAGATGGCCAGCCGTCGTTCGATGACGTAGTCGCGCCGGACGACCTGGTCGACGATCCGTGGCAGGTCGCTGACCTCGAGCTCGGCGAGGAAGCCGACATGGCCGAGGTTCACGCCCAGGACCGGCACTCCCTTGCCGAGCGCCCACTCAGCGGCTTTGAGGATCGTCCCGTCGCCGCCGAAGACGACGACGACCTCGAGGATCTCGCTGTCGTCCTTGTCGACGATGCCGAGACCCGGGGAACACGCGTGGAGCGCCTCGGCGACATCGGGCTCGGCCGCGACGACGATGCCGTGTGCGGTCACCGACCGTACGAACTCGCACGTCGCCGCGATCGCCTCCGGCCGGCCGAGATGTGTCTGGACAGCCACCATCCGCGGGGCGCTGGAGGGGGATGTCATGGGCACACCCTAGTGGCCCGTCCGACGCAGGCGAAGGAAGAGCTCGACGTTTCCAGCGGGCCCTGGGAGCCGCGACACGCCGCGCCAGTCCTCGGTCCAACCGAGCGCTCTCGCCGTCTCCGCGACCCCGTCCACGGCAGCGGTCCGGTCCTTCTCGTCGCGCACGACGCCACCCCCGCCGAGCCGCTCGCGGCCCACCTCGAACTGCGGCTTCACCATGAGCAGGGCGACGCCCTCTGGACGGAGCACTCCGAGCATCGGCTCGAGGAGAAGCCGCAGGGAGATGAACGACACGTCCGCGACGACGAGGTCGACCGGCTCGTTCTCGACGTGCTGCAGCGTCAGGTCCCGCAGGTTCGTCCCCTCGTGGACGACCACGCGGGGATCGCGTCGCAGGGAGCCCACGAGCTGGTCGTGGCCGACGTCGACCGCGTACACGCGCGTCGCGCCGGCCTCGAGCAGGACCTGGGTGAAACCGCCTGTCGAGGCGCCGGCGTCGAGGGCACGGCCCTGTACGGGGGTGTGCGAGTCCTCGAGAGCGCCGAGGAGCTTGTGCGCGGCCCGGCTCACATAGGCGTCGGCCGGCGCGTCGACGGCCGCGGCGTCACCCACGCTCGTCGCCGGCTTCGACGTGACGACGCCGTCGACGGTGACCAGACCGGACCGGATCAGCTCGCTCGCGTGCTGCCGGGAGCGGGCGAGTCCCCGGCTGACGAGGGCCTGGTCGAGGCGCACGTCACCGCCGACCAGGCGGGGGCAACGTGGGGGCCAGGGGCCCGCCGAGCGTGGGCAACGCGACCAAGGGGACGTTCGACAGGGCGCCCGAGACGATCTCGTGTGCGCGCGTGAGACGGTCGACGTGCTCCGAGGTCGGCACGTTCGCCAGGTCGGCCACGTCGCGACAGGCGGCGTCGATGTCATCACGGCCCGTGATGGGGGGTTGCTCGCTCACGGCGTCATCGTAGTGTTCGCGTCCGACAGCCTCCGGTCGTCCTCCCCCAGCCCGCGGGCCGCGAGAGCGTCTCCTGTCGCATGGGCGTACGCGACGGCGCGGACGACGACCGGCGCCACGTACGCGGTCGGGTTACGCCGGATCCCGCGGGCGGTCGCGGCGTCCCGGACCTCGTCGAAGGCGCCCAGCAGGTGCGGAAGGCTCCGGACCATCACGGCGACGGCGAGTGCGACTCGGTCGGGGTCCACCCGAAGGAGCCGCAGGGGCCGGCACGCGACAGCTATCCCGTCGACGAGCTCCGGGATGGGGGTGGTGAGCGTGAGCACCCTCGTCGCGTACAGGGCGAGCACGAGGTTCTCCACGACGACCACCCCGGTCATCACCCTGCCGGCCAGTGCCTGGACGACGACGATGAGGGCGCCGACGACGACAAGACCCAGGCTGAGAGCCGTCGCCCTGCGGACACCGACCCGCGCACCGACGAGGACAGCGACCGTCACGACGATCGAGACGAGCGAGAACCACCACGTCCCCACCGCGATGGCGGGCACGCTGAGCACCAGCAGCAGCACGTACTTCCAGCCGACGGACACGCGCTCCAGCGGACTGCCGGCTGGCCGGTACGTGCCGAACAGCTCGGCGGAGGACTTCATCGTCCGACCAGGCCGACATACGCCGCGATCGCGTCGTCCGGAGCGCCGTCGGCCACGATCCGTCCGCCCTCGACGACGAGCACCCGCTCCGCGTCCTGGGCGAGCTCGAGGTCGTGCGTGGCGACGACGACCTGCTGCGTCAGGCGCGACAGCTCGTCGCGGATCCGGTTGCGGTTCCGCAGGTCGAGCAGGGTCGTCGGCTCGTCGGCGACGATGATGCTGGGCTCGACGGCGAGGACGCTCACGAGCGCGACGAGCTGGCGCTCGCCGCCGGACAGGTCGTACACACTCGAGTGCTGAAGGGCCCCGAGCCCGTACGCCGCCAGCAGCTCCGACGCCCGAGCCCGGCGGGCGTCACGGCGCAGGGTCCGACGAAGGCTGAGCTCGACGTCCTCGAGGGGTGTCGGCATGACGAGCTGGGCGAGCGGGTCAGTGAACACGAAGCCCACGGCTCTCCGTACCGCGCTCCCGTCCGCCGCGGTGTCGAGGCCGTTGACCCGTACGTGACCGTGCGTGGGAAGCACCAGCCCGTTGAGCAGCCGCAGCAGGGTGGACTTGCCGGAGCCGTTCGCCCCGATGACGGCGATCCGCCGCTCGGACAGCGTGAGGGTGACGTCGGTGAGGAGCGCGCGGGATGGAATGCCGGGTGCCGCCCCGGGAACCGTGACCCCGACCCCGCGCAGCTCGATCACTGGGAGACGACGGCCTCGCGACGGGTGCGGGTCGCGAGGAGCACGGGGAACGCCTTGTGGACCACGGCGGCGACGGCGGCCGCGATGGCGACCTTGGCGAGATCCCCTGGCAGGTAGATGAGGTCGACGGTGATGGCCTTGGCCAGCGAGAGCTTGGCGTTGATCATGAGGCCGAGGATGCCGAACGGGTGGACGACCAGGATGCCGCCCGCGATCGCGGCGATGGCCAGCGTGAGCGGGCGCCACACCCGTACGTTCCGGGTCCAGTACGCCACGGCACCCGTGACCAGCGCGCCCAGCGGGAAGGCCAGGAGGTAGCCGGCCGACGGCTTCACGAGCGTGCCGAGCCCCGCGCCCCCCTGCGCGAACACGGGGAGGCCGGCGAGCCCGACGACGACGTAGAGCAGTACGGCGAGGAAGCCGCGGACCGGGCCGAGGACGAGTCCCGCGAGCATCACCCCGAGAGTCTGCAGCGTGATCGGGACACCGATGCCGACGGGGATCGCCGGTACGAGCGTGCAGGCCGCGACGAGCGCGGCGAACACCGCGACGAGGGCCAGGTCAGTGGTGGTGCTGCGAGTCCTCATGTGGTCTCCTGGTCGGCTGGCGGACGGCAGAAGCCTAGGACATCGCGTCGGAGTGGCCTCCACCGTCCGGGATCAGCGGTCGCGGAGGCTCCGGTCGCGGTCGTGCCACGCTGCGACCACCGACTGCCACAGCTCGTCGAGGGGGCCGTCGCCGGTGCCGACCGGCTCCTGCAGCAGGCCGGAGATGTCTGCGGCGATGTACGTCGGGCGCTGGTCAGGCGGCGCGGCGAGCAGGTCCTCGGGTCCGTGGGACCCCGACAGGACGAACAGGGAGTCGATGCCGACGACGTGTGCGCCCTCGATGTCGGTGTCGAGGCGGTCGCCGACGAAGATGGGCCGCGTCGCCCCTAGCCGGCGAAGGGTCTCGTCGAGCAGGGGACGGAGTGGCTTGCCCGCGAGGATCGGCTCCTTGCCGGGCATCGTCTCGCGCATGGCGTCGAGCATCGTGCCCAGCCCGATGGCCTGGCCCTCGAGCTGCGGCCGCGTCCGGTCCGGGTTGCACCCGTACCACTCGGCTCCGGCCTGCACGGCGAAGCACGCGTCGTTGATCCTGGCCCATGTGAGCTGCGGCGCGTAGCCGACGACGACAGCGACCGGGTTGTCCGTGGACGACGCCACCGGTACGAGGCCCACGGTGCGGATCTCGTCCTCCAGGGCCTCGGTCCCCGCGACCAGCACCGGGGCGCCCGCAGGGAACCGCGCAGCCATGAGCCGAGCCACGGCCTGCGCGCTCGTCACGATGTCCTCGGCCGTCGCGTCGACCCCGAGGCGCTGGAGGTGGTCCGCCACGTCGTGGGGCGACCGGGCTGCGTTGTTCGTGACGAACCCCAGCCGGACCCCCCGCTCGCGCAGTCCCCGGATCGCGGCGGCGACCCCCGGCACCGCCTCGTCGCCGAGGTAGATCACGCCGTCGAGGTCGAAGAGGGCAGCGTCGTACGCATCGATGACAGCACTCACGACTCAGGACCGTCCGTCGCCCTGTCGGCTTCCTCGATCTCCCGCAGTACGTCGGCGATGTCGTCCTCCTCGGAGGGGAGGTCGAGGTCGTCCCCATCGCTCGCCGGCTCCCCGAGGTCGTCGCCCGGACCCTCGTCCTCGTCGGTGGTCGCCGCGGCGGTGACGAGCTCGTCCAGCGCGTCGTCGCCCTCTTCCTCGTCAGGGATCGTCGCGGCGGGTACGGGCTCGTCCAGTGCATCGCCGTCCCCGTCCTCCTCGACCTCGTCCTCGTCGTCGTCGTCGAAGTCCGTGATGAGGACGACGCCGTTGAGCTCGTCGAGGCGGTCGAGCGCGTCCGTACCCTCGGGGTCGATGCGCGCCGCGGCCGTGAACCAGTCCTGAGCCGCGTCGCGATCGCCCTGCTCGAGGAGCAGCGCTGCGTACGCGTACCGGAGGCGTGCCTGGGCCGGCTTCGGCACCACCCCGCGCGGCGACTCGATCTCCGCCGCGAGGAGCCGCAACGCTTCGGCATGCTGACCCGCGTCGGCGCGTGCCCCGGCTTGGACGATGCGCAGCTCCACGAGGAGTGACGGATCCTTGACCGTCTGCTCGCCCTCCCGGACCAGGCGCAGCGCCGCGTCAGGGCGGCCCAGTGCACGCTCGCAGTCCGCGAGGACGGCGAGATAGTCCGGCGACCCGGTCATGCGGCGCAGGGCCCGGAACTCTGTCAGCGCGACGTCGTAGTGGCCTGCCGCATAGGCGGTCTCGGCGAGCGCCTCACGGACGATCGGAAGGCGCGCTGCACGTCGTTTCGCCGCCTCGGCGTGCGCGTACGCGGATTCGGCATCGGCCTCGATGAGCTCGCCGGCCGCGACAAGGTGAGCGCCGACGACAGCCGCGAGCTCCTTGGGAAGGCTCTTCAGCTCGGCTCGCACGTTGCGAGGCACGTCCTTCGGATCGATCTCCGGGGCAACAGGCTCGTTGGCTCGAGGTCCGACTCCCGGAGGAGGCGTCTCGCGTGCCGGCCGGTCCTGCCGAGGCAAAGGGGCACCGGACTGCTCGGCGGTCCGGACGAAACGCTGCGCACGAGGCGCGCGTTCGTCACGACGCGTGTCCGCGGACGCCCCACGCTCGCTGCGGAAGGGCCGACGCTCGGAGGGCACGTTCGACGAGCGAGCCTGCGGACGACCCGATCCCCGGTCGGATCCCTCGGTACGGCCGCGGTACCCCGCAGCCGTCCCGCGTGACGACCCCCCGGAACGGTCCTCACGTTCGCC
>DASSQF010000027.1:0-6262 GCA_035702685.1 Propionibacteriaceae bacterium | reverse complement strand
GCACGCAGTCTCTTGAGCACGTGCGCCTCGACGACGCCTTCGACCTCTGCGAGGTAGGTCTTGGGGATCTCGTACGAGGGGTGGGCGAGCCGGTGAGCGAACTCCCCGTCGTTCGTGAGGATGATGAGGCCCTCGGTGTCCGTGTCGAGACGGCCCACGTGGAACAGCCGCTCCTTGCGCCGTTCGACGAGGTCGGCCAGCGTGGGTCGACCCTCGGGATCCGACAGCGTCGAGACCACGCCCCGAGGCTTGTTGACCACGAGGTACACGTGCCGGCGTGGCGGCGGGATCCTCGCGCCGTCGACCCGGATGACGTCGCGCTGAGGGTCCACCCGGACGCCCTGCTCGCGCACGACGCGGCCGTTGACCTCGACGCGACCGCGGTCGATCAGCTCCTCACTGGCACGCCGCGAGGCCACCCCGGCCGCAGCCAGGACCTTCTGCAGCCGTACGCCCTCCTCCCCCTCGGGCTCGGCGGCATCCGGTGTCGTCCCGTCGGCCTCCCTCACGGGACCGGGCCGGCTCTTCTTCTCGCGAGGCGGTCGCCCGCCACGGGGGTCATTCGGCGTCGGGGTCATGGGGCTCCTCCGGTGAGGTGGGCACGGACATCGGTTGGGCCGCCGCGAGGAGCTCGGCCTCGAGGGTCGTGGCGTCCGGCAGGTGCGGCGCGAGGGGCGGCAGGTCGGCGAGTGAGGTCAGGCCCATCCGCTCCAGGAAGTACGGCGTCGTCGTGAACAGCATCGCCCCAGAGATGGGGTCGCGCCCGCTCTCGGCGATGAGGTCGCGCGCCAGCAGGGTACGGACGACGCCGTCGACGTTGACGCCGCGGACGGCGGAGATCCGGCTCCTGCTCGCCGGCTGCAGGTAGGCGATGACGGCCAGCGTCTCGAGGGCCGCCTGCGAGAGCCGGCCGTGCTGCCCCTCGAGCACGTACGCGGAGATGACAGCGGCGTGCTCCGGTCGCGTGGCGTAGCGCCACCCGCCGCCCGCGTGACGAAGCTCGAACCCGCGCCCTGTCTCGACGTAGAACCGGGCGAGGTCCGCCAGGGTCGCCTCGACGCGGGTGAGCGGGGCCTTGAGCGCCTGGGCCAGCTCGACGGCGGGCATCGGCTCTGTCGCCATGAGCAGCAGCGCCTCGATCCCACCCGACAAGGCGGCGTCGTCCAGCACCGACTCGGCCTGCTCCGTCATGTCACTCCTCACCCGCCGGTGTCGCCGGCTCGTCGAACTCGTCCGACACCTCGACGTCCCCGCTCGTCGTCCCCGTCCAGCGGACAACGATCTCACCCAGCGGGGTCATCTGCTCGAACTGTACGGACGCACTGCGGAACAGCTCCAGCAGCGCGAGGAAGCGGGCGACGACGGTGAGCTTGTCCGCCGCGTCCGCGACGAGCGCCCGGAAGGTCGCCGAGCCCGCCCGTCGGAGGCGCTCGGCGACGACGACCGCCTGCTCCGCGACGCTGACCCGTACCTGGTGGATGTGCGCGACGGAGACCTCGACGGCCGCCCGTGGCTCCATGGCACGGGCCGCCAGCGCGGCGAAGGCGTCCGGAGTGAGGTCGATCTCGACGTCGGGCAGGAGCGCGGCGAACTGCGGCTCCAGCCCGCCCGGCCGGACCCACCGCTGCCCTTCTGTGGCCAGCGTCTCGTCGATCCACGCGGCCACCTGCTTGAACGCCCTGTACTGCAGGAGCCGGGCGAACAGCAGGTCGCGTGCCTCGAGGAGGGCGAGGTCTTCGGGGTCCTCCACCTCACCCTGGGGCAGGAGGCGTGCGGTCTTGAGGTCGAGCAGGGTCGAGGCCACGACGAGGAACTGGCTGGTCTGCTCGAGGTCCCAGCTGCTCCCCTGCCGGCGGATGTGGGCGATGAACTCATCCGTCACCGTTGCGAGCGCGATCTCGGTGACGTCGAGCTTGTGACGGGAGATGAGCTGGAGCAGGAGGTCGAAGGGTCCCGAGAAGTTCTCGAGGTGGACCGAGAACTCCTCCGCCCGGATCCCGACGCTCTCCTCCGTCATCAGTCCCCGAGCCGGGCGATCACGTCCGCCGCCTCGCCGTTCTCCTCGAGGTCGGCGAGCGCGGCGGCGATCGCGGCACGTACGAGGCGGCCACGGTCGACCGCGATGCCCTGGGCGCGCAGGCTCAGCCGCGCCTGCTCGAGCTTGATGAGCTCCTCCGCCGACACGTACACGGTGATCTTCTCGTCGTGGCGGACCCGGCCCGAGGCCGTACCCGCCTGCGGCTCAGCGGGCTCCTGCCCGCCGCGGAAGAGCTCGCTCGCTCCGGGGAGGCTTACGCGTCGGGGCATCTGACGAGCACCTCCCGTGCGAGCGTCCGGTACTGGTCGGCGCCCGCCGAGGAGGGCGCGTACGTCGTGATGGGCTCGCCGGCCACGGTCGTCTCGGGGAACTTCACGGTGCGACGGATGACGGTGTGGAAGACGGTGTCGCCGAACGCCTGTACGACCCGGTCGAGCACCTCGCGGCTGTGCAGGGTACGAGCGTCGAACATCGTGCCGAGGATGCCGAGCATCTCGAGGTCGGGGTTGAGACGGTCCTTCACCTTCGCCACCGTGTCCGTGAGCAGCGCGATGCCGCGCAGGGCGAAGAACTCACACTCGAGCGGCGTGATGACCTTGTCGGCGGCGGTCAGGGCGTTGACCGTGAGCAGCCCCAGCGACGGTGCGCAGTCGATGAGGATCATGTCGTACTGGCCCCTCAGACGGTCCAGCACCCGCTTGAGCGTCTGCTCCCTCGCCACCTCGCTCACGAGCTGCAGCTCGGCGGCGGAGAGGTCGATGTTGGCGGGAAGGATGTCCATGCCCTCGACGCTCGTCGTCACGATGACGTCCGCCGGGTCGATCGTCCGGCTCAGCAGGAGGTTGTAGACCGTGCGCTCGAGGGTGTGCGGGTTCACCCCGAGCCCCACCGACGCCGAGCCCTGCGGGTCGAAATCCACGAGCAGGACCCTGCGACCCGTCTCGGCCAGGGCGGCACCGAGGTTGATGGTCGTGGTCGTCTTGCCGACGCCGCCCTTCTGGTTGCACATCGCGATGATGAGGCCGTGCTTCGCGCCCGAGCGCGGAGGACGGGCGGGCGGCAGGACGGGCCAGGGTCGCCCCGTCGGGCCCAGCGCCTCGTCCGAGACTGCTACCTCGTCGTCCCTGGCCAACGGAGCTCCTTGTGGTGATTTGTCGCTATTGCCCTCTGAAGACTAGTGCTGCCCCGGCCGTACCCCGGGAAGCGAGCGGGCCCGCCGCGGGCGTGTCGTGAGGAGTGGCCAGGGGCGTCGAAGGTCGAGGCTCGCGCCCGCCCTGCCCGGTCACCGGGAGACGGCCCGCGCTCTCGGGTGCGCCTCGCGGTAGACGTCGCGCAGGTGCTCGACCGTGACCAGCGTGTAGATCTGCGTCGTGGTCACCGAGGCGTGGCCCAGGAGCTCCTGGACGACCCGGACGTCCGCCCCGCCGTCGAGCAGGTGGGTGGCGTAGGAGTGACGCAGGCTGTGGGGCGACACCTCCGTCGTGATGCCCGCACGGCGCGCCGCGGCCCGTACCCGGTTGAAAGCGCTCTGACGGCTCAGCCTCCCGCCGCGCTCGTTGAGCAGCAGGGCGGGCGTCGCACGTGCGGCGCGGGCTGCGAGGGCGGGCCTCCCCCGCACGAGCCAGGCCTCCACGGCGGCGAGTGCGTACGAGCCCAGTGGCACGAGCCGCTCCTTGTCGCCCTTGCCGATGAGCCGCAGCCCCATGTCGGGCTCGCTCAGCGTCCGCTCGAGGTCGTCGACGTCGAGCGCGACGACCTCGCTGATGCGGGCGCCCGTGCCATACAGGAGCTCCGTGAGCGCGACGTCGCACAGCTGTGACGAGGTCGTCGAGGTGCCCTCCGCGTCCGTTCCCGCCGCGGCGATCAGGCGCTGCACCTCCTCGACGGACAGAGCCTTGGGCAGGCGGCGGTCGGGCTTGGGCGGCGTCACGTAGCGGGCCAGGTCGTCCGGGGTCACGTGCTCGACGGCCCAGAACCGGTGGAGCCCTCGCACGGCGGCCAGCATCCGGGCGATGCTCGCCGGCGCGAGCGCCAGGCCCCCCGGAGGCGAGGTACGCAGCGACGTCGCGTACGCCTCGAGGAGGTCTCCGGTGACAGCCGCAGGATCGGTGATCCCGCGTTCCCGCAGCCACGCGTCGTACCTGTCCAGGTCGCGTCCGTACGCGGCGAGTGTGTTCGTGCTGAGCCCCCGCTCGACGCGGAGGTGGTCGAGGTAGTCCGACGTCCCACGCCCGAGCGCGTCGCTGACCACGGACGCCACTGTGCCATCGGGGTGGGGTGCGTGCAACGAGGCACGGGAGGCCGTGTCGGGGGTTTCGCCGCCGGCGCCGTACGTGGTCGGCACGCTGTCACGGCCGTACCGAGGGCAACTTCCGGCGACCACGCCCGAGACGCCCGTGCCCGCCTCGTCCCGTCGCTAGGGTCGCGGCATGGCCTTCTTCGACCTCCCTCTCGACCAGCTGCAGGAGCAGCGTCCCACCATCGCCCGTCCCGACGACTTCGAGAGCTTCTGGTCGAGGACGCTCGACACGGAGCTGGCGCGGCCCCTCGAGGCCAGCGTCGTGCCCGTCGAGACGCCGCTCCGGACCCTCGACGTGTACGACGTCTCGTGGGTCGGCTATGGCGGCCAGCGCGTCCAGGGGTGGCTGAGGGTGCCGGTCGGCAGCACGGGTCCCCTGCCGACCGTCCTCCAGTACTGCGGCTACTCCGGAGGCCGCGGCTACCCGTTCGTCGACTCGGTCTACGCCGCCGCCGGGTACGCCCACTTCCTGCTCGAGTCCCGCGGCCAGGGCTGGCGGACGCCGTCGCTCACGGCGACCACACCCGACCTCGACCCGGCCACCGGCGAGATGCACTACCCCGGGGTCATGACCTCCGGCCTCGCCGACCCCGAGCAGTACTACTACCGCCGCCTGTACGTGGACGCCGTCCGCATGCTCCAGCTCGCGGCAGACGATCCGCGGGTCGACGCGACGAGGATCGCGGCGCTCGGGACCAGCCAAGGCGGCGGGCTCACCATCGCCGTGGCCGCGCTGGCGGCGTTCTCGGGCCTGCCGCTCGCGGCCGCGTTGCCGAACGTGCCCTTCCTGTGTCACTTCCGCCGCGCGGTGGGGCTGACCGACGCGAACCCGTACGCGGAGATCGCTCAGTACCTCGCCGCGCACCCGGCACAGGAGGCGCAGGCGTTCACCACGCTCTCGTACTTCGACGGGGCGAACCTGGGCGCGTACGCAAAGGCCCCGGCCCTGTTCTCGACCGCGGGCATGGACCAGATCTGCCCCCCGTCGACGGTCTACGCGGCCTACCACGCGTGGGGCAACGACGACAAGGACATCACGTACTACCCGTGGAACGGCCACGAGGGCGGCGGCGACCATCACACGTGGCACACGCTCCACTGGCTCGCGGAGCGGTTCGGCACTCGCTGAGGCTGGGCGCTAGCCCGGCACAGCCTGCCTGCTCTCCGTGGGTTCCCGCCGCCGCTACCGGGCGGAACGGCGGAGCGTTGCTCGGTGCCCTAGGAGCGCACGACCCGCGCGGGCCATGGCGCATCCCCGGGCCGCAGCGTCTCGAGCCGCCGTTCGTGGATCGCCGTCGCCAGGCTCAGGGCGCCGACGACCAGGCTGGGGTTGTGGAGCCGGCCCTCGTAGATGCGGGCGACGACCTCGTCGAGCGCGGCCCAGTGGACGTTCATGTGGGCCTCCTCGCCGCTCGCGACGTAGCCGTCGGGCCGCCGGACCTGGATGAGGTCGCGGGCGAGGTAGATCCGGAGCGACTCGGAGTTGCCTCCGGGCGAGGTGAACATGTCGACGAGGACGTGCCAATCCTTCGCGGCCAGCTCGGCCTCCTCGGCGAGCTCTCGCTGAGCCGTGACGAGCGGGTCCTCGCCGTCGACGTCGAGCAGACCCGCGGGCGCCTCGACCTCGAGCGTGCCGACCGGGTGGCGGTACTGGGTGACGAGGGCGACGCGCTGGGCATCGTCGAGCGCGATGATCGCCACGGCGCCCGGGTGCTCGAGGTACTCCCGCACCATCGTGTGCCCGTCCGGCGTCGTCACCTCGTCGGTGACGAAGCGCATGAGCCGGCCCCGTACCTCGTCCACACGCCGTGACGGCCACGTCAGCGCGACGTCGTGCAGGTCGTCCCAGGCGAGGTCCGTACCGGAGAGGCTCACGCGTCCGCCTCCGGCAGGCGGCCGGCGTTCCGGCGGCGGAGCGCGGCCTC
>DASSQF010000026.1:0-2363 GCA_035702685.1 Propionibacteriaceae bacterium | reverse complement strand
CGCCTGGTCGCGCTGCTGCGCCGGCTGCACGCCGACGGCTGCACCATCGTGATGACGGTGCACGAGGCCGCGCGCGCAGCCGAGGGCGCCACCCGCCTGGTGGTGATCGGCGAGGGCGGCATCGCGGTCGACGAGCCGATCGAGACCAGCTCCGAGTCCGCCACCGTCGCGGCCGTCGAGCACGCACTCGTGGGCGCGGGCGCCAGCACCCGCGGCGGCGCCCCGGCGTACCTCCCCGCCGAGCCGGTCGAGGCCGATCCCGCCCTCCCGCTCCTGCCCCGGCCCGCGCTCGTGACGCCTCCCGCGCGGATGCGCGCCGCCTGGCTGATCGCGCTCAAGGACCTGCGCGTGGAGATGCGCAGCCGCGACGCGCTCACCTCGGCCGCGCTGTTCGCCGTCACGGTGCTCATCACCGCCAGCTTCACGGCCATCCCGGGCTCCAACGGACAGGCGATCTCCACCGGCATCCTGTGGATCAGCATCCTGTTCGCCGTGCTGCTCGGGGTGGGGCGCTCGATGACGCGCGAGTCCAACGACCGCGCGATGGAGGGGCTGCTCCTCTCGCCCGCGCCGCGCGAGTCGATCTTCATCGGCAAGCTCGTGTCGGGCCTGGCGATGATGGCCGCGATCGAGGTCTTCGTCGTCCCCATGTTCCTGGTCCTCGCCACCAGCGAGGCCACGGAGAGCACCCTCGACCTGCCCGCCCTCGTGGCCGTCGTCCTGCTGGCGACGCTCGGGCTCGTCGTGATC
This sequence comes from Propionibacteriaceae bacterium, assembly GCA_035702685.1. Lineage (GTDB taxonomy): Bacteria > Actinomycetota > Actinomycetes > Propionibacteriales > Propionibacteriaceae > Fen-668. The sequence continues at coordinate 1,613 of DASSQF010000026.1, read as the reverse complement.
GCCACCTTGTTCTCCGGCATCGCGGTCGGCAGCCGCCTCGGCGAGTCGCTGCTGCCGCTCATCGTGATGCCGGTCGCGATCCCCCTGATGATCGCGGCGGTCGAGACCACGCGCAGGGCGCTCGGCGGCGACGCCGGCGGCAGCGTGGACATGTTCCAGTGGTTCGCCCTCCTCGCCGGCTTCGACGCCGTCGTGGGACTCGCGGCGATCGCCACGTTCTCGTTCGTAGTGGAGGACCAATGAGCATCACCAGCAAGCTCACCACGGCTGGACGGGACGTCGCGGTCTCGACCGTCTCGGGTACGGGCTACCGGCCGGGGCAGCGCCCCAGCAAGCTCGCCATCGCCACCCTCGGCATGCTGTTCGTCTTCGCCTACGGCGCGTTCATCTACGCGCCCGAGGACCAGATGCAGGGCGCGATGCAGCGCATCTTCTACATCCACGTCCCGTCCGCCTGGATCTGCTTCCTCGCCTTCGGCGTGACGTTCGCGTCGAGCATCTACTACCTGGCCCGCCGCGACATGCGGGCCGACGCGCTCGCCGCCGCGTCCGCCCAGATCGGCACGCTCTTCACCACCGTCGTCCTGGTCACCGGGATGATGTGGGGCCACGCGATCTGGGGCGTGTACTGGACCTGGGAGCCGCGCCTCACGTCGTTCCTCGTGCTGTGGCTGCTCTACCTGGCCTACAACGCGGTCCGCGCGTACGTGCCCGACCCGTCGCGCCGCGCCCGCTTCTCCGCGGTCATCGGCATCGTCGCCTTCGTCGACGTCCCGATCATCTATCTGTCGGTCAACTGGTGGCGGACGCTGCACCCGCAGCAGGTCATCATCACCGGCGACGGTCCGCACATGCCGGCTGCCATGGTCCTCGCGCTCATGGTCGGCCTCGCCACGTTCACGATGGTCTACGCCTACCTCGTCCGCCTGCGCCTGCAGGTGACCGCGATGGCGTCGGAGCTCGAGGAGATCGAGTCATGATCGACAACAGCATCAACCTCGTCATCGGCTACGGGCTCGCCGTCGTCCTCTACGGCGGTCTCACCGTCCACCTGCTGCTCCGCCGCAAGGCGCTCGCCGCCGCGCTCGCCGAGCACACGGACCACAAGGCTGCGTGATCGGTCATGGCACAGCTCGGCACGTTCGCCATCGCACTGGCGCTGGCGTCCGCTCTGTGGGGCGTCGTCGCCTCGCTGGTGGGGGCCTACCGCCACCGCGACGACTTCGTCCGCAGCGCGGAGGGCGCCGTCTTCGCGACCGCACTGGCGACCACCGTCGCCGCGGTCTCGCTCCTCGCGGCGCTCGTGACGTCGGACTTCTCGATGGAGTACGTCGCCGAGTACACGAGCAAGGCGCTCGACCTGCCGTACAAGATGGCCGCGATGTGGGCCGGCCAGGGCGGCTCGCTCCTGCTCTGGACGTGGATCTCCGCGATCCTCGCCGTCATCATCGTGGTCCAGAACCGGCGCAAGGGCTGGGGGATCGCACCGTTCGCCGTCACGACGTTCAGCGTCGTCACCGGCCTGTTCGCCGCGCTCGTCACCCTGGTCGAGAGCCCGTTCACCACGCTGCCGGCGCCGGTCGCCGACGGACAGGGCCTCAACCCGCTGCTGC
>DASSQF010000025.1:0-11757 GCA_035702685.1 Propionibacteriaceae bacterium | reverse complement strand
TACGGACCCCGGCCGCCTTGAGCGCCAGGCCCAGGATCAGCGTGAAGAGGCACTGGATGAGGAACGTGACCACGTACGAGAGGCCGAAGATCGGCAGGTACAGCGGGCCGAAGATCCGCGCCTGCAGCAGGTGCATGCGCTCGTGCTGCCCGGAGCCGCCCAGGTTGACCGTGCCGAGCGTCTGCAGGACGTCGTTGCCGAAGCCGGTCGCCGAGCGGGGGCTGTACGAGATCCAGCCGCGCCCTTCGCTGTTGCCCTTCGACGGGTTGCCCCAGATGGCGTAGAGCCACAGCCCCGTGATTGCCCCGAACACGGTGTTCGGCAGGCTCCACGTGAGGTCCACGAGAAGCATGAGCCAGCCGAGCGGGGAGCCGAGGTCGTACGCGCCCATGGCCGCGGCGACGATGCCGTACGCGAGCATGACGACGGCGAGGACGATCGCCCACGTGGTCGCGGGCGAGCCGAGAGCGGCGGTGACCACGAGCAGGAGGCTCGGCGGGACGACGACAGAAAGCAGGACGGTGAGCACTGCGGAGACAGTCTTCATGGACGTGCTCCTCTCAGGACTTGGTGGGGACGGGGATGTAGGTGGCGCGGTACGTGACGTTGACGAACACGCAGGAGATCGGTGACTTGGGGATGACCGTGAGCTGGACGACGCCGCCCTTGTCGGCGACGGATCCGGGCGCCGGGCTCTGCGCGGTGACGACGGAGCAGCCCGAGTTGAACGGGTCGTTGAGGACGGTCGAGGTGAGCCCGTACGCCTGAAGAAGGTTCCGCGCCCCGTACACGTTGTAGGTGACGACGTTGGGGACGGGCGTGCGCACGACGGGCGTCAGCTGCGAGTCGGCGGTGGCGCTCGAGGTCGCTCCGACGGCGCTGGACGTCACCTTGAGCTGGGTGCCGACCTGGGCGCCGGTGACCTGGAAGGCCGTCCCGCTCGCACCCGGGATCGCGGTGCAGGCGGTGGGCGTCGTGCAGGCGAACCACTGGACGCTCGTGCTCGTCGCGTTGCTCCACGTCCCGGGGGTGGTCGTGACGACCGCGCCGACGAGGGCCTGGCCGGTGATGACCGGGGCCTCGATGACCGTGAGGGCGGGTGGCTCCGGTGGCCGGGTCGGCTTGCGGAGCAGGAACCACCAGATCGCGCCGCCGCCGACGAGCAGGACGACGAGGGCGATGATCGCGATGAGGAGGAACGGGCCCTTCTTCGGGGGCTCGGGAGCCGCCGGGATGGCGACGGCGACCGGCTGGCCGTCCGTCACCTGCTCGGGGTCGGCCTCGTCCACCGCGCGGAGGTGGAGCGAGTCCGTACCCGCGGGGACACCAGCGGGTACGGACGCTCGTACGTCGACGGTGATGGTCGCGCCGACGGTCATGGGGACCTCCGGGTCGCCGGCGACCTTGTACCACACGTCGTGGCTCGGGTCGGAGGACTTCGGCTGCAGCCGCACCCGTACAGGGCGGCCCGTGAGGTTGGTGACGGTGAAGGTCGTGGTGCCGGTACGGTCCGCGGCGAGCTTGAGGTCGCCGGGTCCCTTCACCGCGAAGGGCAGTGGTCCACCGAGCGCAGGGGGCTCCTCGGCGGAGGGGGTGTCGGGGGTCTCGGACGTCATGCCTGGAAGAGGCGTGGGGCCCCGCGCTGATACACCCCTGCCGGGCACCATCCGGCACAGCCCTCAAAGGGTGCGGTGACCTGGGTGGCCGACATTCAGTGGCACATACGTGCACGCCGTCGCCTCTACGCGACAGCGTGTCGCTGAGCGCCACTGGATGCAGATGACCCGGCCCACGGAACCGGACGGTCGGTCGGGTTGGGCGGTGGGGTGGTGAGGCCTGGGCCCTCAGCCCAGGAGTACGGCCCTCAGCTCGTCGACCGTGTCGCACATCGCGAACGGCTCGGTGGCCTCGATGTCGGCACGGAGCCCCGCGCCCCAGGTCACGGCGACCGTCGGGAGACCCGCGTTGCGCGCGGCGATGACGTCGACGGCCGCGTCACCGACGTACACGGCGTGCTCGGGATCGGCGCCCAGCAGCTCCAGCCCGCGCAGCAGCGGCCGCGGGTCGGGCTTGTGGGCCGCGACGTCCTCGTGGCCCACGAGCAGCGGCACGTCGAGGCCGCACAGCTCGATGGCCCACTCCGCGGGCTGGCGGCGCTTCGACGTGACCACCCCCGTACGAATGCCGGCCGCCGTCAGGTCCTTGAGCAGCTCCGGCACCCCGTCGTAGCCCTTCATGAGCCGTACGGTGTTGGCCTCGTTGAACCGCGTGTACTCGGCGTACGCCTTCTCGCCGAGCTCGGTCCCGAGGGCGGTACGGAACGCGTCGATGAGCGAGCGTCCGATCCAGCTCTTGATCTCGTTCTCGTCCCACTCGCGGCCGATGACCTCGCGAAACGCGTGCTGGTAGCTCGTCACGATGAGGTTGATGGAGTCGGCGAGCGTGCCGTCCAGGTCGAACAGGATCACGGGCCAGCGTGGCGAGGTCATGGCCTGTGAGCGTAGTGACGTGCGCGCGCTGCTCATGACGCGGGCCCGCCGGCGAACACCCCTGCGGCGGGGAGAGGACCGGTGCACGTCGAGAGGACGTGTACGGGTCGGCCAGACCTGTGACCCCGAGCTACAGGTCTCTCCGCGAGAACACCCGCATGCCGAGCGCGAGCAGGCCGAGCGTGAGGAGAAGCGCCCACCCGACGAACCAGGGCGAGGGTTCGAGCGTCGACAGGAAGGGCAGGCCCAGCGGCCCGTCCGTACCGGCCAACGCGGACAGGCCCTGCGGGACCGCGTACGACGAGGCGCCCTTCCACAGCTCGTCGGACGGCGCGAGCAGCGAGACGACCGTCCCGATGGTCGAGAGCTCCGACCGCTGGGCGAGGTTGCCGATCCAGCCGATGAAGCCGCCCAGCCAGGCGATGCCGAAGTACAGGACGAGGACCACGCCGGTCGCCACGGTCGACAGGCGACAGCTGATGAGCATGCCCACGGTGACGAGGAACGTCACCTGGGCGACGAGGAGTGCGAGCAGTCCGACGAGCGACCCGGGCTCGTACCCGGAGATGAGCCGTGCCACGAGGAGCATGGCGAGGGTCAGGACGACGACGTACGCGCTTGACATGGCGACGAGGCCCGCCCAGCGCTCCAGGTACCAGCGCCAGCGCGGCAGCGGCCGGACGACCACGGCCTGCAGCACGCCCGAGTCCGCCTCGGACGAGACCGAGCCCGCCGCCAGCATGATCGCGAGGAACGCCGCGAGGAACGACCCCACGTACAGGCCGAGGATCGTGAGGACGCCGCCCAGCACGACGCTCTGCGCGACGAGTCCGCGGCTCGAGCGCTCCATCTGGGGAAAGAGGAAGAAGAAGGCGATCCCGAACAGCACGACGAGCACGGCGCTGGCGATCCATCCCCACAGGACGATCTTGCGGCCGAGCGCCTCTCCGAGCGTGGCCCGTACGATCGGCAGCCTCACCGCACACCCCCGATCGCGAGCATCGGCGCCATCACCTGTCTCCTCCGCTCACCATCGACACGAACGCGTCCTCGAGGGACGCATGCCGTACGTCCAACCGACGCAGCCCCCACGGCCCCCGCACGATGGCTGCCGCGATCTGCTCGGCCGCCTCGTCGGGCGCGTCGTCCCAGGGCGGCCCGAGCGTGACGGCGACCTCCTGCGCCCCGTCGACGTGGACACGGCCGAACTCGGCGAGCGCGGGCGCCAGGTCGGAGTCCGTACGGCCGACCGTCACGTGGAGCGTCGGCCCCTCGCTCGTGAGGTCGTCGAGGGAGCCGATGAACTTCACGTGGCCCTTGTCGATGACGACCACCCGGTCGCACACGCGCTCCACCTCGCCGAGCAGGTGGGAGTTCAGCACGACCGCGACGCCATCGGCCTTGAGCGCGCTGACGAGCTCCCGCACGTCGCGGCGCCCGACGGGGTCGAGCGCGGAGGTCGGCTCGTCGAGGAGCAGCAGCTCGGGGCGCCCGACGATCGCCTGCGCGAGGCCGAGGCGCTGGCTCATCCCTTTCGAGTAGCCGCCGACCTTGTCGCCGCCGCGTGACCCGAGCCCCACCATCTCGAGGACCTCCGCGACCCGTGCCGGCCGGTCGGCCCGGGTGACGCCCGCCAGCTCGGCGTGGAAGGAGACGACCTGCGACCCGGTCATCCAGTCGGGGAAGCGGAACAGCTCCGGCAGGTAGCCGAGCCTCGTACGCGCCGCGGGGTCCGTGGCCGGACGGCCGAAAAGCCTGGCCGTCCCCGAGGAGGGACGGACCAGGCCGGTCAGGATCTTCACCGTGGTCGTCTTGCCGGCGCCGTTGGGGCCGAGCAGACCGACCGCCTCGCCAGGTGCGACGGTCAGGCTCACGCCCCGCAGGGCGATCGTCCGGCCGTACGCCTTGGTGAGGCGGTCGGCGTCGAGTACGGGTTCGCTCACCCCTTGAGCCCCGACGCGACCTTGAGGACGACGTCCGAGCCGTACGTGCCGGCGACGCCGGTGAGACGGTCACCGGACTGCCACGCGACGGCCGACCCGATGCCACCCGAGGAGACGAGGACCGCGGAGTGGCCGTTCACCGTCGTCTTCGTGCCGCGCACCTGGTCGACCGGGATGGGCAGCGGCAGCGCGCCCGCGGCGAGGTCGACGTGGCCGAGCTGGTCGGTGAGCGAGGTCGGGATCCCGGGCACGTGGAGCAGGAAGTCACGCAGCTGCGTCACGTCGAGGGGACCGACCGTGGACGCCTCGAACGCACCTGCCGAGACGACCATGAGGAGCTTGTCGTTCGCACCCTTGTACTCGAGGGCGACCGCGTCAGGGAAGTGGAGCACCAGCTTCTCGCCGTCGAGGCCGGCGGGGACCCGGGTCGAGGAGCCCGCGTTCTGCAGGTACGCCGCCGTCTTGGCTGCGTCGAACGTCACCGTCAGGTCCGACTTCGCGAGGTAGCCGACCGTCGGGGTCGATGTCAGCCCGGCCGGTACGTCGGCGGGGCGAGGCGTCGCCACGGGGAATGCCACCTTGGCCTGGGCCTCGGCGAGAGACGCGACCGGCGCGAACGAGGAGCTCGGGGTGCCCGTCGTGACGCCGAGCTTCTGGAGAACCGTGGCGACCTGGCGCGCGTCGGCGTTGCTGATCGTCACCTCGGTGACGCTCTGGCTGTGGAACAGGTTGAGCAGGCCGCCCGCCACCGCCTGTCCCGCCGGAGTGAGGGTGAGGCCGACCGCGAGGGCGACGGCGGCGGCGCCACTCGCGATCCGGCCCCAGTGCCTCGTCCGTACAGGCGGCTCGACGATCTCGTACGGGTCCGCGACTGCCTGTACGGGCTGGGCGGCAGGCTCGTCGAGCAGCGCCAGCGCGTCCGAGGTGACGGCTGCGGCGAGGCGCAGCTCCCGGACTGCCCGGCGGCAGTCGAGGCAGCCTCGTACGTGAGCGGCCAACGCCGCGTGGTCGTCGTCAGCGCGGTCGAGGAACGCTCGGAGCGTGCCCTCGTCGGGGCAGGTCATGGTGGTCATCATCGTTCCTCCTGGTCGAGGTGCGCATCGGCGGGGTGCGCGGCGAGGTAAAGGTCCTTGAAGGCCCGCTCGGCGCGGGCGAGGGTCGTACCGACGGAGCCGGCGGCGATGTCGAGGGTGGCGGCGATCTCGGCGTAGCTGTAGCCGGCGTGGCGCAGCAGGAGGCAGTCGCGCTGCTTCGCGGGGAGCCGGTCCAGCACCGCCCGTACGGAGCTCCGCTCATCCGCCCGTACGGCCTCGACGGCCGGGTCGGCGGGGACGGGAAGCTCGGCACGGGCCGTACGAGCTCGCCAACGGCCGACGTCACGAGCACGGTTGAACGCGAGGTTGAGCGACGTCCGGCGCAGCCAGGCGGTCACCTCGTGGTCGGGCCGCTCGAGGACGGGGTCGTCGCTGAGCCGCACGAACGCCTCCTGGACGACGTCCTCCGCCTCGGCTGGGTCGACGACCCGCCGGACCAGGGCCAGGAGCGACGCACGTGCCGATCGGACGATCGACTCGAGCCGCAGCTGCGGCACCGGCGAGGCCATGGTCAAGGTTCCCACGTGAGGTGAACACCGCGGGCCCGGGCGAATGTGACACCGGGCACAGAATGTGTCGCTGAGAGGAGACCTGTGGCGGTTCGCGAGAGGTGTCGTGGCCGTTCGCGAGAGGGGTTGTGGGGTTCGCGAGAGAGGAGTTGTGGCGGTTCGCGAGAGAGGAGTCGTGGCCGTTCGCGAGAGGACCTGGGCGACCTGTGACGAGCGCGGTCTTCCTTCTCCGCTTCTCCGGTGGGCGCCCCCCGTCGAGGTGCACCATGGAGGCGACGAAAGGTGCCGTGATGGCAGGGCGGCGGGTCGGGTCACCGACGACGATGTGGGGTCTGTACGGGCTGGTGGTCCTGGCGCGTGCCGCCTCGATCGCCTGGGCCGCGGCCCGGCTCCCCGAGCGGGTGGCGAGCCACTTCGGCGGGTCGGGGACGGCCAACGGCTGGATGAGCCGGGACGGGTACATCGCGTTCGAGATCGGGATCTCCGCGCTCCTCCTCATCGGACTCCCCATGCTGAGCATGCTGGCGAACGGCTCCGGCGCCGGCGTGAACATCCCCCACAAGGACTACTGGTTCCAGCCGGAGAACCGTGCCGAGCTGAAGCGGCTCCTCACGGGCGACATGCTCTTCCTCGCCGGCGCCACGGGGGTGCTGCTCACGTGGGTGACGGTCTCGATCGTCCAGGCCAACGAGCAGCCCGACCCGTCCCTCGGGCCGTGGAGCATGGTCGTCGTGGGCGGGTTCGTCCTCGTGATCGTGGCCCGGTCCGTCTGGATGGCGACAGTCCGGTACCGCGTGCCTGCCACGGCGGCCAGCTTCTGAGCAGGCGCTCAGCCGCGCGGTCCGACCCAGCGGGGAACGCGGGCCAGGTACGCCTCGTACTCGCTGCCGAACCTCTCCGCGAGCGCCGTCTCCTCGGCCCGGATCTGCGGGTGCAGGGCCGCCGCCAGCGCAGGAATGCCGAGGAGGGCCATCGGGCGCCCGAGCCAGGCCGCGCACGCGGCGAGGATCAGCGCGTCCGCCACGTAGATCGGGTTCCGGCTTCGTGCGAACACGCCCGAGGTGACGAGCGAGGTCGTCCTGTGCGGCGCGCGCGGGTCGATCGTGGTGCGTGCGGCCTGGAACTGGCTGCCGACCGCGCCGTACAGGGCGGCCGCTCCCAGGCCGAGGCCGATCGTGAGCGCCCGTCGTCCGGGGTAGTCGCGGCGCCCGCCCGTCGCCCGCACGAGCTGCCGCTGGGCGATCGCGATGGCCAGGGTCCAGGCGGGCGGGATGGGGCGCACGTGCAGAGAGTACGTCGAGGGCGTGCTCTCAGGCCTCGCGCGCACCCTTCTGACGGGCCTTCTCGGCGAGCACCTCGCGGTGGGTCTCGCGCTCCTGGACGAGCCAGGCCGGCGGGTCGGCGAGCAGCTCACCGATCTGCGCGGCGGTAAGAGCCTCGGTGACGCCCGCCCGCGCGAGCCCCGACCGCGACACGCCCAGCTTCTGGGCGACGACGTCCTTGGGGAACGGCCCGTTGTGGCGCAGCTCGACGAGCCATGCGGGTGGGTCGTTGCGCAGCGCGTCGAGGTCGGCCCTGGTGAACGACGAGCGCTGGAACTCCTCCGGGGCGGCGGGCAGGTAGATCCCCAGCTTCGCGGCGGCGGTGCTCGGCTTCATCACTTGGCTCACGGCGCGCAGCCTACCGGCGGTCGCAGCGGCTAGCCTGCACGGGTGAGCGAGGTTCCCGACCGGCCGACCCTGCGCATCGGCAAGGTCGCCGGTGTCACGGTGACCAAGTGGAGCGGCATCTGGGCCGAGCGCTTCCCCCGGATCCGGCTCGAGGTGGTCGACGTCGACGAGCGTGACCAGCGCGCGGCGCTGGTACGCGGTGACGTGGCGATGTGCTTCGTACGGCTCCCCATCGACGACGACGGGCTGCACCTCATCCGGCTGTACGAGGAGGTGCCGGTCGCCTGGGTCTCGAAGGACCACCTCGTCGCCGCCGCCGACGAGGTGACGCTCGCGGACCTCGCCGGCGACGATGTGCTCACCGACCCCACCCCCCATGCGATCGACATGGTCTCGATCGGCGAGGCGGTGCTCGCCGTGCCGCAGTCGATCGCGCGCTCCATGAGCCGACGCGACTTCGTGTACCGACCCATCACGGATGCCGCCCCCACGACGGTCGCCCTCGCGTGGCCGAAGGACTCCGACGACGAGCTCGTCCAGGAGTTCATCGGCGTCGTCCGAGGTCGTACCGCCAACAGCTCCCGTACAGCGCAGGACCGCGCATCCCGGACGCGCCGCTCGCGCTGAGCGTCGCTCTCACGGCGGTCGTCCACAGAACCATCCCCACCCTGTGGAGAACTACACCGGTGTAACTAGGTCCGAGTCGCGTGTGACAGGGGCCTGTCCGTACAGCCCGCTAGCCTCGGGGCATGGCAGAGCGCTGGCGTCCTGAGCGGGTCACGGCGCTCGCGCCGGACTCGGCCTCGGACATCGCCGGCCGCCGCCTGGCGATCCCCACGCCGTGGTCCGACGTCGGCTACGCGTACCCGCTGCTGTGGGGCGCGTGCCAGGGCTCCGGCTCCACTCCGTACAGCGTCGCGGTCGACGTGTCCGAGCCGAGCTACCGGTGCTCCTGCCCGTCACGGAAGTTCCCGTGCAAGCACGTGCTCGGCCTGCTCTACCTCTGGGCCGAGGGCCGGATCGACGAGGGCGGAACGCTGAGCCGGTTCGCCGCCCAGTGGTCCGCGACCCGAGGCTCGGGGGACAAGGGCCCTGAGCCGGACCAGCCGGCCGAGAAGAGCGAGGCGCAGCTCGCGGCCGCCGCCGCACGAGCCGCGCAGCGCGAGGAGCGAGTCACCGCCGGCCTCGAGGAGCTCGACCGGTGGCTCGCCGACCAGGTCATGGCCGGCCTCGGGAACACCAGACCCGGCGCGTTCTCCGACCTTGCGGCGCGCATGGTCGACGCCCAGGTCCCGGGCGTCGCGGGGCGCCTCCGCGAGCTCGCACGCCGGCCCATGAGCGCACGGGGCGGCGTGAGAGCCAGCGGCGCCTGGCTGGACGACACCCTCGCCGAGTACGGGCTCCTCCACCTCCTCTGCCGGGCCTGGACCCGTACGGATCTCCCGGACTCCCTGCGCGCCACGGTTCGCACCCACCTCGGGTTCACGGTCCCCAAGGAGACCGTGCTCGCCACCCCGCCCGTCGGCGACACCTGGGCGGTCATCGGCATGCGCGACTCGGACGAGGAGCAGGTGTCGACGCGACGCGTCTGGCTGTACGGGACGACGACGGGCCGCTACGCGCTCGTCCTGTTCTTCGCGCAGCGCGGCATGCCGCTCGACGCCTCGCTCGTTCCCGGGTCCGGCATCGAGGCCGACCTCCACTTCTACCCAGGCGCTCCGGCGCTGCGCGCCCTCGTCGGCGACACCCGTGACGTCCTGCAGCGCCCGCGCTTCACCACACCCCGGCATGGCGTCGCGCAGGCGACCGCCGCGTGGCGCCGCGTCCTCGCCGAGGACCCCTGGCTCGGCTCGTACCCCTGCCTGGTCCACGGACGCGCGCGGCTCGCCCCTACCCCCGGTCTCGTCGACGACGAGGGGGACTCGGTACGGCTCATGGGTGGTGCCACCCTGTCGCTGCTCGCTCTCACCGGGGGCGAGCCCACCACCGTGTTCGGCGAGCTCGACCCGCGCGGGCTGCTCCCCACCGCGGTGCTGACCGACGACGGGCTGGTCGTCCTGTGACGTTCGAGTCGCTCGCGTCGATCGCCGCCGTGGGTACGGGCCAGCGCAGCAGCCTGCCCTCGCTCGGGGAGCTGGCCGCGTACCTACCGGCGACGGACGAGTCCGCGCCCGAGGCCCTCGCGTACGAGCTGCTCGACGCGGCGGCGGCGCTCGCCGTGGTCCGGCGTGGCTCCCCCGCGACGGCTCCCGGCGACCCCGTACCGCCCGCGCCCGCCGACACCCGGCCCGAGCCTCCGGCGCACGTCGTCTCGCTGCTGGGCCCCCTCCTCGGCGACGACGCCGGTGCGATCCGGCACGCGGCCGACCGCGTGTTCGTCCTGCGTGAGGCGCTCGGCATTGTCGGGGCCGCGGGCATGCGCCTCCCGTACCGGCTCCTCGGCCCGGCGCTCGCCCGTACGGACCTCCGCGACGCGGTACGACCCGTGCTCGGCGAGCGCGGCGCGTGGCTGATGGCGCAGCTCGAGGCGGCGAGCGAGTCGGGGGTGTCCGCGCGGGCGGGTCGGGGACGCTCTCAGGGGGGTCTTACGGAAGGCAAGGCCGACGACGACGCGGGCCACGATGAGGCGGCCCCCCACGACGATGTGTGGGACACGGGCACCTCCGAGGAGCGGCTCGCCTGGTTCCGGCAGCTGCGGCGCCGCGATCCGGACCGAGCACGCGGCGAGGCGGCGGCCGTGTGGAAGGAGTCGCCGGCCGCCTTCCGGACCGAGCTCATGGTGGCGGTGGCCGACACCGTGGTTCCGAGCGACGAGGCCTTCTGCGAGGCCGGGCTGGACGACCGGGCGGAGGGGGTACGGGTCGCGGCGGCGGCCGGGTTGAGCCGCTTGCCCGGGTCCGCGTTCGTGGCCCGGATGGCGGAACGCGCCAAGGCCTCCGTGCGCGTCGTCGAGGTGGAGCCTGGTGGGATCCACCGGCTGCTGCGCCGGACGGTCCGCACGCTGCGGGTGACGCCGTACGAGCCGGACGCGGCGGCCGAGCGGGACGGCCTCGTCCGTCGGCTCTCGTCCGGGGAGCGCCTGAACCGGCTCGTCGCCGCCGTGCCGCCCGCGGCCTGGCCCGCGCTGTGCGGGGCGACGGTCGCCGACCTCGTCGCGATGGCCCAGGACGAGCCGCGGTGGGACCTCACGGCCGGGCTCGTCACGGCGGTCGTCCGCCACCGCGACGCCGGCGCCGCGGACGCGCTTGTCGCCGCGGGAGTGGGTGACATCCGTCTCGTACCGCTCCTGTCCACCGAGCCCCTCCTGGCCCTGATCGGGAGGGTGCCGCCGACGCTGCTCGGCACCGTGCTGGAGGCCGTGCCGCTGCCGTGGCCGCACGAGCTCGCGACAGCGGTCGGGCAGCAGCTGATCGGCAAGAACGGCCACCAGGTGCGGCCCGAAGCGTGGGCGCTCTTCGCGCGCGCGGTGCCCCTCCCGATGGCGGGAGGCTGGGCGAACCGGCTGCGTGGGCTCGGCCAGCCGGATGCGCGCACGGTTCGCGGCCTGCTCCGGGAGACGACGGCGGTGCTGACCGTACGCGCGGTGCTGTACGACGAGCTGCGAGGGTTCCTGCCGCGGCAGGGCGGGGCAGAAGGCGGAGGCGTCATGCCGACGCCACACGGGCAACCAGGAGGACGGCCATGACCGAGCTGATGCGACCGCACGCGGAGCAGGAGCACGCCGAGGAGCTCGCCGCCCTCGCCCGCGTCGACGACAGGCCCAGGCCCCCCAGCTGGAGGCTGTCGCCGTGGGCGGTCGTCACGTACGTGCTCGGCGGCTCGCTCGACGACGGCACGCTCATCACGCCCAAGTACGTGGGCAGCCGCCGCCTCGTCGAGACGGCCGTCGCGACGCTGGCCACCGATCGCGCGCTCCTTCTGCTCGGGGTGCCCGGCACCGCGAAGTCCTGGCTGTCCGAGCACCTCGCCGCCGCCATCTCGGGCAGCTCCACCCTGCTCGTACAAGGCACGGCGGGCACGCCCGAGGAGGCCGTGCGGTACGGGTGGAACTA
>DASSQF010000024.1:0-3096 GCA_035702685.1 Propionibacteriaceae bacterium | reverse complement strand
GTCGAGCTCGAGGTCGTGGTGGTGGCTGTCGTGGTCGTGGTGCACCCGGTCACGGGCGAGCGCGTACTCCTGCGGCGTGCCGTCGAAGGTGATGCGGCCCGTGTCGACGACGACGATCCGCGTCAGCAGGCGCTCGAGCGCCCCGAGCTCGTGGGTGACGATGAGCATGGTGACGCCGCGCTGGATCAGGCGGACGAGGACGTCGGCGAGCACGTGCTGGTTCGCAGCGTCCACACCCGCGGTGGGCTCGTCCATGATGAGCACGTCCGGCTGGCCGGCCAGGGCGCGTGCGATGAGGACCCGGCGCTGCTGGCCGCCCGAGAGGGTGCTGACCTCGGTGGCGGCACGGTCGGCGAGGCCGACCAGGTCCAGCGACCGGGCCACGAGCTGACGGTCCGTGGCGCGCAGGCGTCCGAGCCAGCCGATGCGCGGGAGCCTGCCCGTGGCGACGATCTCCTCGGCCGTGGCGCGGACCGAGGCCGAGAGGGTGTGGCGCTGGGGGACGTAGCCGAGGCGGGCGCGCTCGTGCAGGTCCTCGCCCGGCACGCCGAAGAGGTGCACGCTGCCCGAGACCCGTTCGTTGAGCCCGAGGATGCCCTTCATCAGCGTCGACTTGCCGGAGCCGTTGGGGCCCACGATCGCCACGATCTCGCCGCGGTGGACGGTCAAGGACGCGTCGCGCAGGACGGCGCGCTCGCCGTAGCCGAAGGCCGCGTGGCTCAGCTCGATGACGACCTCCTCGCCGGGGGAGTCGATGGTCTTCACGGCGTCGGCGGTCATGAGCACCCCAGCCCCTTCTGCAGCGCGGTGAGGTTGCTGCGCATCACCTCGAAGTAGTCCTTCCCCGCGGACGCGGACGTGATGCCCTCGAGCGGGTCGAGGGTCGCGACCGAGGCGCCCGTCGACCCGGCGACCGTCTCGGCGAAGTGGGGCTCGACGAGGGTCTCCTGGTAGATCGTCGTCACGCCCTGGCTCCGGACGAGGTCGGCGATCTGCTTGAGGCCGGCGCCGCTCGGCTCGGCGTCGGGGGAGACGCCGGTGATGCCGTGCTGCTGCAGGCCGTAGCGCTGGGCGAGGTAGCCGAAGGCCGCGTGGCTCGTGACCAGCACCTTCGACCGGCAGGACGTGAGGCCGGACCGCAGCTGCCCGTCGAGAGCCGTGAGCCTCGCGACGAAGGAGGCGGTGTTTCGGTCGTATGCCGCCGCGTGGGCCGGGTCGTCCTTCGCCAGTCGTGCGCCGATGGCCTTCGCCACCGCCGCGTAGCGCTGGGGGTCGAGCCAGAAGTGCGGGTCGGTCCCGGAGTGGTCGTGGGCGCTGTGCTCCTGCACGGACTCGTCGGCGTGGCCCGACTCCTCGGCCAGGGTCAGGGACAGGTCAGCGGCGTCGGCGACGTCGAGGACCGAGGTGGGCTGGACCTCGGCGATGGCCTCGTCGACGGCGGGTTGGAACCCGTCGGCGTAGACGACGAGCCGCGCCTTGCTCATCCGCGCGATGTCCTGGGGTGCCAGCTCGAGGTCGTGCGGCTCGGTGCCCGGCTTGGTGAGGACGGTGACCGGGACGGCGCCTGCGGTGATCTGCTCCACCGCGAACTGCAGCGGGTAGAACGAGGTGACGACCGCCTCGTCGCTGACGGCCGGCGAGCCCGTGCCCGCGCCGGAGCTGGAGGCGGTGCCGCAGGCGGCGGTCCCGAGCGCCAGGGCAGCGGCGGTCAGCAGTACGGCGCCTCTACTGCGCCGGGAGCGCACACGGGGAGGGGGCATGGCAGCCATCCTCCGCTGAAGTGAGAATGATTGTCAAAACCGTTCTCGCGAACGGGGTTGGCGCTCAGCCGGCGGGGACGATCCCGACGACGGCCACGGCGAGGGCCAGGACCAGCACGGCCAGGCGCATCAGCCGTTCGGGGAGCGTCAGCCGTTGCCAGGTGAGGAAGAGCAGCCAGCCGACGAAGGCGGAGACGACGAGGAAGGCGATGCCGCTCCAGGGGCGTGGTGCGAGGACCCCCACGACGAGCAGGACGACGAGCACGGCCAGCCCGACGGGGCGCGGGACGGTGTTGAGCCGCTCGACCCAGGGGGCGGAGGCGTGCTCGAGACGGGAACGGAAGCTCAGGGCCACGCAACGAGCCTAGGGGACGCGGCGGCATACCCCGGACGCGTGGCAAAGCAGTGGCGCCCGCCCGATAACCTGTGCGGCATGGCCAAGCAGACATCCACCGTGGACACCGTCGTCAGCCTCTGCAAGCGCAGGGGCTTCGTCTTTCCGAGCGGCGACATCTACGGAGGCACGCGGTCCGCCTGGGACTACGGTCCGCTCGGCGTGGAGCTGAAGGAGAACATCCGCCGCCAGTGGTGGAAGGCCATGGTCACGAGCCGCGACGACGTCGTCGGCCTCGACTCCTCGATCATCCTGCCCCGTGAGACGTGGGTCGCCTCCGGCCACGTCGGCACCTTCACCGACCCGCTCGTCGAGTGCCTGAACTGCCACCGCCGCCGCCGCCAGGACCACCTGCAGGAGGCGCTCGCGGAGAAGAAGGGCATCGAGGACCCCGACTCGATCCCGATGACCGAGATCACCTGCCCCGACTGCGGCACCAAGGGCCGGTGGACCGAGCCGCGCGAGTTCAACATGATGCTCAAGACCTACCTCGGCGTCATCGAGGACGAGTCCGGGCTGCACTACCTGCGTCCGGAGACGGCCCAGGGCATCTTCGTCAACTTCAACAACGTCATGCAGGCCTCGCGCAAGAAGCCGCCGTTCGGCATCGCCCAGACCGGCAAGAGCTTCCGCAACGAGATCACGCCCGGCAACTTCATCTTCCGCACGCGCGAGTTCGAGCAGATGGAGATGGAGTTCTTCGTCAAGCCGGGCGAGGACGCCGAGTGGCACCAGTACTGGATCGACGAGCGCACCCGCTGGTACGTCGACCTCGGCATCGACCCCGACAACCTGCGTCACTACGAGCACGCTCCGGAGAAGCTCTCGCACTACTCGAAGCGCACCGTCGACATCGAGTACCGCTTCAACTTCGCCGGCTCCGAGTGGGGCGAGCTCGAGGGCATCGCCAACCGCACCGACTTCGACCTGTCGACGCACAGC
>DASSQF010000023.1:0-4881 GCA_035702685.1 Propionibacteriaceae bacterium | reverse complement strand
AGGTTCTCGAAGGTCTGCACGTCGTAGACCGCGAGGCAGCCCTCCTGCACGCGGGTCACCACGACGCCCTGCGCGAAGTACTCCCTGAACTTGGCCGGGAGAGTGAGACGCCCCTTGTCGTCGAGCTTCGGGAAGAACGTCCCACCCAGTCGTCGTGCCATGGGGGAGGTCCCTCCTTTCACTCCACCAGCAAGCCCTATCGCTCCACTGCGCCCCACAGTAACCCACTCTCCCCCACATGACCACGTTTATGGGGCATGTCTCCCCACCAGGGCTTTCACCCGGCCCGCGGAACGGTGACCGCGGCCCGTCCGGACCCCTGCGGTGGTTGGGCCGACTCGCGTAGGGTTTCGACGACGAGGGGCGTGGGGTCGCGAGGAGGGGAACGTGGTCGAGAAACGGTCACTGGGCGACGTGCTGGAGATCATGGGCACGGTGCGCAGCGCCATCGAGGGGGTGATCGAGGGCAAGAGAGGCTCGATCGACATGGCGATGGTCGTGCTGCTGGCCGAGGGACATCTCCTGCTCGAGGACGTCCCGGGGGTCGGCAAGACGATGCTCGCGAAGGCGCTGGGCAGGTCGATCGCCTCCACGGTGCGGCGCATCCAGTTCACCCCGGACCTGCTCCCCAGCGACGTGACCGGCGTGTCCGTCTACAACCAGGCCAGCGGCGCCTTCGAGTTCAAGCCCGGCGGCATCTTCGCCAACATCGTCGTCGGCGACGAGATCAACCGCGCCTCACCCAAGACGCAGTCCGCCCTCCTCGAGTCGATGGAGGAGCGGCAGGTCACCGTCGACGGCGTCACCCACAAGCTGGCGACGCCGTTCATGGTCGTCGCCACCCAGAACCCCATCGAGATGGAAGGCACGTACCCCCTTCCCGAGGCCCAGCGCGACAGGTTCATGGCCCGCATCGAGATGGGCTACCCCACTGTGGCGGCGGAGATCGAGATGCTCGACAACCACGGCGCCCGCGACCCGTTGGCCGACCTCGAGCCCGTGACGGACGCGGACACGATCCACTCCCTGATCCTCGCCGTACGTGGCGTGTACGTCGCGCCGGCGGTGAAGAAGTACCTCATCGACATCGTGACGGCGACGCGCCAGAGCCGGGACCTCCGGCTCGGCGCGTCCCCCCGTGCGAGCCTGCAGCTCCTGCGGGCCGGCCGGGCGAAGGCGGCGCTGTCGGGGCGCGACTACGTGCTGCCCGACGACATCGCGGACCTGGCCGTCTCGGTCCTCGCCCACCGCACGTTGCCGTCCACCGAGGCACAGCTGTCGAGGCGTTCGGTCGGAGAGATCATCATGAAGGCGGTGCAGTCGGTCCCGGTTCCGGACAAGAGGTAGGTGAGGTGCGGTACAACCCCTGGGTGCTCCTGACCCTTCGCGGCAAGACGTTCGCCGTGCTGGGGGGGCTGCTGCTGCTGGGCGGCATCCTGTTCGGCCAGCGGGACGTGCTGTGGTTCGGGCTCTTCCTCTTCCTGCTGCCGGTCGTCGCCGTGATGGTCGTGGCGCGGAGCCGCCTCCGGCTCACCTGCGAGCGCCGCGTCGTGCCCCAGGAGGCCGTCGTCGGCGAGCGGCTCACCGGGGAGCTCATCATCACGAAGTCCGGGCAGCTGCCGACCGGCCTGCTCCACTTCGAGGACGACGTGCCGCGGGGACTCGGCCGTCCGCCGCGCTTCACCGTCCACCGGTTCGCGGGCGAGTGGCGCCGCGAGATCTCGTACCCCATGGCCGGCCTGCGGCGCGGCCGCTTCCACACGGGACCGCTCACCGTGCGCGCCACCGACCCGTTCCAGCTCGTCAAGCTCGACCGGCGCTTCAGCGCGACGAGCGAGGTGCAGGTCACGCCCCGGATCGTGCCGCTGCCGATGGTGCGTACCGTGAGCGGCGCCGGCTCCACGGGAGACGCGCTCCCCCAGAAGGCGGGCGTCATCGGTGCCGACGACGTGCTCGTCCGCGAGTACCACGCCGGTGACGACGTGCGCCGCATCCACTGGCGGACCACGGCGCGACGGGGTGAGCTGTACGTGCGGCGCGAGGAGCAGGCCTGGGACCCGTCCGCCACGGTGATCCTCGACTCCCGTGCGGCAGCCCACGCAGGGACGGGCCGGGGCAGCTCGTTCGAGTGGGCAGTCTCGGCCGCCGCCTCGATCGCGCTCCACTTCGTGGACGCCGGCTTCCGCGTGGACCTGTTCGACGCGGACGGCGCGATGATCCACGGCGAGCGCCTCGTCCAGGCGACCGTGACGCGCCAGCAGATCATCGACTCGATGACCGACGTCGTGACGTCGCCGAGGTCGACCCTGGTGAGGACCGTCGAGCACGCGGCGCTCTCCCAGCGGGGGCAGCTCATGGTCTGCGTGCTGGGCCGGCTGACCCGCGGTGACGTCGAGGTCCTCCTCGGCGCGCAGCGCAACCGCACCCGATGCTTCGCGTTCGTGCTCGACACGGACACGTTCACGTCGCGGTCCGAGCGCAGTACACCGGAGCAGTACGACGAGCACCGCGCCGCGCTCGACCGTCTCCACAACGTCGGCTGGCGCACGATCCAGGTGACCGCCGAGATGGGCGTCATCGATGCCTGGACGAACCTCGACCGAGTCGGCGAGTACGTCTGATGCGCCCCGTCGACAGGCTCTGGGTCGGAAGCGCGATCGCGGGCGCGATCGGCGCGATGACGCTCCTCCCGCTCACGGCCGATGCCGGCTACCTCTACCCGTCGTGGCTGGTCATCGCCGTGCTGAGCGTGGCCGCCGTCGTCGGCGACCGGCTGAGACTCGCCAAGGTCGCGGTGAACGCGATCCAGCTCCTGCTCGCCGCAGCCCTCGCCATCTCGCTGGCGATCGGCCCCGGACCGAGCGACGTCGTGTGGTACGGACGCCTCGTCCCCCTGCTGCGCTCCGGCTACGACCACATCCAGACCTCGGCCGCGCCCATGCCGCCGGACGCGGGCGCGCAGATCATCCTCACGCTCATCGTCGTCCTGCTGTTCCTCGTCGCCGGCATCATCGCCGACACGTTGGACAGGCCGGCGTGGGCCCTCGCACCGCTGCTCGCGCTGTACCTCATCCCTGCCATCGCCCTGCGGTCGGACGTGAACGCCATCTCGTTCCTCGTCGTGGTGATCGGCTACCTGGCGATCCTCTTCGCCGACGGTCTCAACAGCGACCGGCGCTGGACACGCAACCTCAGCCACGACAGCGCGATGGCGCGCGGCTCGCGCGGCATCTGGCGCCTGTCGGTGGTCGTCGCCACACCGGCGCTCCTGGGCGCGGTCATCCTCGGCGTGATGCTCCCGACCTTGTCGCCCACCTTCTTCACGTCGCTCCGCCCCAACGGCACCGGCCCCATCGAGATGACCGACCCACAGCTCGACCTCCGGAAGAACCTCGAGCAGGGAGCCAGCCGAGAGGTGCTGTCGTACACGACGAACAAGCCCTCCGGCACGTACCTGCGCCTCGCGACCCTGCCCGTGCTCAACGCGGACGGCTGGTCGCAGTCCCAGGTGACCCTCAAGCAGGGAGCGATCGGCAGCGTGCCGGGCGTCAGCGGCGCACCCACCGGCGGGCCGCGGATCACGAACGTGCAGATCGAGGACTTCGCGTCGATGTACCTGCCGGTCCCGTACGCCCCCCGCGCGCAGAACGCGACCGGCGAGTGGTCGTACGACCCGGCCTCGCTCATGATCATCGCGACCGGCAACAACCGCTCACGAGCCACCGTGGGACAGCGGTACACGGTGGAGAGCTGGGACATCGAGCCCAACGGCTCGGCCCTGTCGACGGCCAAGGCCGGGGTCCCCGCGGGCCAGGCGATGACGCTCGAGATCCCGACGGACATCCCTGCCGACATCGTGCGGCTGGTCAACCAGCTCACGTCCGGAGCCCAGGCCCCAGCCCTCAAGGGGGCGGCGATCCAGGCGTACCTGCGTTCGTCCCAGTTCAGCTACTCGGTCCAGGGGGCTTCGGGGAAGACGTCGTACCAGGCGATCGAGTCGTTCCTGTTCCAGACGAAGACGGGCTACTGCGTCCAGTACGCCGCTGCCATGGCCCTCATGGCCCGGATCGCGGGCATCCCCTCCCGTGTGGCCGTGGGCTTCCTGCCCGGGACGCAGTCGGGCGACCGGTGGCTCGTGACGAGCCACGACATGCACTCGTGGCCCGAGCTGTACTTCGAGGGCCAGGGCTGGGTGCGTTTCGAGCCCACCCCGTCCGTCGCCCTCCCCCCGCCGTGGACGGTCGTGGCGCCGAACCAGCCGTCCGCCGCCCCGAGCAGCTCAGCCGCACCGACCGCCTCGAGCTCCGTCCAGCCGACGGCAGAGGCGAGCGTGGAGCACCAGTCCCCGGGCTCCGTCGGCGTGACGACCTCGGACGCCTCGCGGACCCGGATGCTCATCCTGGCGATCGTCCTCGTCGTCGTGCTCCTGCTAGTGCTCACGCCCACAGTGGTGAGGCGCCTCCTGCGCCGGTCTCGTCTCGCGGCGACCGGCGACCCTCACGAGTCGATCGCCAAGGCCTGGCTCGAGGTGCGCGACACGTGGCTCGACCTCGGGCACAGGTGGCCGAGGGGGACGCCGCGCCAGATCGGGGCCGTCGTCGCCGAGGGCCTTCCGCCCAGCGTCGCCGAGACGTCCCTGTCGAATGTCGTCAACGCGGTCGAGCAGTCGCGCTACGCGGAGCACCTCGACGACGTCGCCGGCCTGAGCAGCCAGGTCGACGCGGTGCTCTCGGGGCTGCATGCGTCCCGTCCGTGGTACCGGCGGCTGGGCCACGTCCTCTTGCCCGCATCGCTCACGTTCGGTCTTCGCATGTGGTGGCGGCGGGTCACGGCGACCCGCTCCACCGAGGTCATCCCCGACGAGGCTCCGGAGCGGGCAGA
>DASSQF010000022.1:0-3298 GCA_035702685.1 Propionibacteriaceae bacterium | reverse complement strand
AGCGACCCCAGGTCCAGCTGCACGACGGTGGCCGGACCGTCCAGCGTCTCCGCCAGGGCCTGTCCCTTGGCCACGTCCCGCACGGCGAGCACGAGGGACGCGCCTGCTCGTGACGCCGCCCTCGCGGTCTCGAGCCCGATGCCGCTGGTCGCCCCCGTGACCAGCCACGTACGGCCGGACTGGCTGGGCATGTCGTCCGCGGTCCAGCGACGCCTCATGCGCTCTCCTCGAAGTCGATGATCCGGGGCAGCAGGGTGACGAGCAGCGGTGCGAGCTCGCCCGTGGGGTCGTCGAGGTCGAGCCAGCGCAGCTCGGCGATCTCCGCGGCGGGCAGCAAGGTGTGGCTGACGCGGCCGGTCCAGGCGTACACACCTGCTCGTACGGTCGTGTCGGGCTCGTTGGCGGCCACGTCGACGTGGGTGCCCCAGCTCAGCAGGTCGTCAGGCGCGAGCTCGAGACCGACCTCCTCAGCCAGCTCGCGTACCGCGGTCGCGCGGAGGTCCTCGTCCGCCTCGGGCTTTCCCCCAGGAAGCATGAAGCGCTGCGTCCCGCTCTTGCGCACGGTGAGGACGCGGCGACGCTCGTCGAGAACGACCACTGCCGCCACCACCACGACCGCCCCCGACGTCACCCGACGAGGGTACCGGTGACAACCGACTGACCGTCGTCGTGACCTGTCGTCCTGTCGTGCCAGGATGTTCGGGCCGGTCCCGGCGACACGCACGGCGAGAGGGAGGTCCGTTCCGTGTGGACCATCCTCACCAAGGCGCTGTCACTCGTCCTCATCGTGGCCATCGGCTTCGGGATGAAGCGGCTCGGCTGGGTCAAGGGCGAAGACTTTCCGACGCTCTCCAAGATCGTGCTGCGGGTCACGCTTCCGTGCGCCCTCGCCACGTCCTTCAACCAGTTCGAGATCGTGCCCGCCCTCCTCGGGATCACGCTTCTCGGGTTCCTGGGCAACATCGCGCAGCAGGTGGTCGGCTACCTGCAGAACCGCAAGGGAACGCCGGTCCAGCGGGCGTTCGGGATCCTGCACGGCGGCTCGTACAACATCGGCGCCTTCGCCCTCCCGTACGTGTCGGCCTTCATCGGGCCCGCCGCCATCGTCTACGCGTCGCTGTTCGACGTGGGGAACTCGCTCGCGACGGCGGGGCTGGGCAGGAGTGCCGCCCACGCGGTCGCCCGGCCCCACGTGAAGCAGACGCCCCTCTCGGTCGTGAAGCTGCTGTTCACGTCGCCCGTGTTCGACACGTACCTCGCGCTGGTGCTCATGCGGCTCCTCCACATCCAGCTGCCCAGCCCGGTCATCGGGTTCACGAGCCTCGTCGGGGCGGCCAACCCGTTCCTCGCGATGTTCATGATCGGGGTCGGCCTCGAGGTGGGGCTGCCGCGCCACCACCTGTCGACCGCCGTCCGCGGCCTCGTGACGCGCTACGTGTTCTCCGTGCTCATCGCACTGCTCGTGTGGTTCGTGCTGCCGTTCCCCCACGAGGTCAGGGTCGTGGTGATCCTCGTGCTGTTCGCGCCGATCGCCTCGATGGTGCCGGGCTTCACGTCCGAGGTCGACGGACACGTGGGGACGGCCACGTTCATGAACTCCGTGTCGATCCTCATCGCGATCGTCATGATGCCCACGCTGTACCTCCTGCTCACGTCCTAGAACCGTTCACCGACCTGCCGGCATGCGCCGGAAGTCCTTGCCGGGCAGGGGTTGCACCCGTGTAGTTCCCCTCGGCCCGTTCCTTCTGCGAAGGCCGCGTGATAGGAACGTGGAGCCTGACAGCCAGCGCCGGACCTCCAAGGGCGGGGGCACCGGCATCCTGGGCCCAGAACGAAGGAGTTCTGCAGATGTCCCACGTGACTCGTCGTGGGCTGTTCGTCGGTGGCGCCGGCGTGGCCGCTGTCGCCCTCCAGCCCGAGATCGCTCACGCCGCCGCCCCCCCGACGCCCAGCACGGTCCTGTTCAGCCTCAACGCGACCGTCCTCGACGGAGGCGAACAGGTCACGTCCCTCACTCTCGACACCAGCGGCTTCGACCCGATCGACCCCGACAGTCTGACGACCTCGACCTTCGGGGTCCACGCGAAAGCCACCAGCCCCGTCCCGGTCGTGCCGCCCGACCTCATCTTCAGCGAGTACGACGTGGACCGGAGGGTGACGGCCGCACGGCTCGACCACGGCAAGATCGTCCTCGACCTCGAGACCAGGGACCTCGCGACGGGCGGCGGCACCCTCGGCTACGTGCTGAGCCTGGGCCGCAACGTGCTGCTCAGCCTCACGTACACGATCACGCAGACCTCCCCGCTCATGCTGCGGAGCCGCACGCCGCTGGTGCTCCCCGGGTTCACCCAGGGCAAGCTCCTCGACGGGGAGGTCGACGTGTACGGCCACCACAAGTCGGCGGACGGCATGAACTACCGTCTCTTCCTGCCGGAGCAGGGCGGTGGGGCGGAGCGTCCGGTCGGGCGGGGGAAGCGTCCCCTCATCGTCTGGCTGCACGGTGGGGGAGAGGGCGGGGCCCTGGCCAGCCACTACTACGACAACGAGTCGCTCCTCCGGGCGAACCGGGGTGCGCTCGGGTTCTCGACGCCTGAGGCCCAGCGCATCTTCGAGGGTGCCTACGTGCTCGCACCCCAGTCGGAGTCGTACTGGCTGGAGAACGGTCCTGCGTACGCGCCGCGGGTGCGGGCGATCATCGTCGACCTCCTGCACCGCTACCCGATCGACCCGGCCCGCGTGTACGTCGCGGGCTGCAGCAACGGCGGCTACCTCACCATGGAGATGTCCTCGCTCTACCCGGACCTGTTCGCTGCGGCCGTACCGATCTGCGGCGTCGTCCGGAACTTCCCCACACCCGGCGTCGACGTCCTGACCGACGAGCAGCTCAGGGGGATCAGGACCCCCACCTGGCTCGTGTGCGCGAAGAGCGACACCACGGTGCCGCCTGCTGACAACTCGGAGGTGGCGGCCGACCTCATCCCGAAGTCGATCTTCACCGAGTACGAGAGGGTGACGCGCAACGGCATCACGTACCCGGGCCACTGGTCCTGGGTCTACGTGGCCCGCAACGACCCCAGGTACGGCAGGCGGCACATCTGGCAGTGGATGGCGTCCAAGAAGCTGTCCGCCTGACTGTGCGGTCGGGCTCGTTCCCGGCCGACCGACAGGCGGGAGACGCGGCTGAGAGCCGGCGCCCGACCTCCTCGATCGTCTCTCAGGGCTGAGCCACGTCCGCCTGCCCGAGGGAACACCAGGCGTGCCCTGGGCCAGCCCGTGCCCGCGCCCTTGCAGCATCGCG
>DASSQF010000021.1:0-3604 GCA_035702685.1 Propionibacteriaceae bacterium | reverse complement strand
CGCTCCACCTCGAGGACGGCGGCGGCGAGTGCGTCGTTCAGCATGCGGGAGGCCTCTGTCCGGACGTGGGGTTGAGGGCCAGCGGCAGGGCGTCGATCGCGTCCTTGAGGGTGCTGACCTTGACGAGTGACATCGACGACGTGAGACCGACCGTGTCCTGGCAGTTCGCGGCGGGGACGAAGAAGACCTTGGCCTTGGCCGCCTCGGCCGCGGCGATCTTCTCCTGGATGCCGCCGATCGCACCCACCTCCCCGGTGGCGCTCATGGTCCCCGTCCCGGCAACGATCTGTCCCTTGAGCAGATCCCCGGGCGTGATCCTGTCGTACACGGCGAGCGCCATCATGAGGCCGCCGGAGCCTCCGCCGACGTCGGGGTTGATGCTGAACGAGACGCTGGGCGTGTACGAGTAGCCGGTACCGACCGTCACGCCGATCGTCGCCACCCGGCCGTCGGTCGCCGACCCCACGGTGTCGATGGTCACGGACACCCGCGTGTTCTGCCGCTGGACCTGGATGACGACCTTCTGGCCCACGCCCTTGTCCTTGATGCGGGCCACGACGTCCTCGTTCGTGCTCACGGGGACGTTGTCGACCATGAGGATGAGGTCGCCGGGCTGCAGCTTGTTGTTCGACGGTCCGGACACTCGTACGGCCGTCACCATCGGCAGCTCTTGGACGGGCTGCCCGGCCGCACGCAGCGCGGCCACGACCGCGTCGAACTGCGCGGTCGACATCAGCGACTTCTCCTCGTTGGCCACCTGGCCCGCCGACTTCCCCGGCGCGTACACGACGTCGCGCGGCAGCACGTCCCGGTGGGGCATGACATAGGCGAACAGTGCCTCGGGCAGGCTGAGGGACGCGTCGGCGCGCGTCTGGCTGACAGTCGTCATCCGCAGCTGGCCGGTCGTGTCGTACGTCGTGATGCCGTCGATCTTCAGAACCGGCTGGCCGTCGCTCGTCCCGAGCACGTCGTACGTAGCGCCCGGCGTCCAGGCGACGAACGGGATGGGCGCGAACGCGAGCACCGCAGCGAGCGCGATGAAGACGAGCGAGGACACGACCGCGGTCCAGGTCTGCCGCGTCACCGGCACACCCCGGTACGAGCGGTGGCGCGGCACCGTGTCGGGGCTGTCCGATGGCGTCGCGGCATGCCACGAATGTACCCGAGCGGGACTTGGTCGGCGCGCTGCACCGCGGCACCCTCCGCGAGTGGCGCTCGCGGGTACGCTTCTAGGCGCATCTGGTGAAGGAGTCGCCCATGGTGAACAGTCCCGACGACGACGAGGGCGACGAGGTCCCCCCGTTCGGCGGCGAGAACCTGCCGTTCGAGCAGATCTTCGCGTCCCTCGGGATCCCGATGCCTGCCGAGGGCGAGCCGATCGACGTCCGAGCCCTCCTCGCGTCCCTGCAGAACGTCATGGCCCGCTCCGGTCAGTCCATGACGAGCGAGGGCGGGGGCGTCAACTGGGTCTTCGCCAAGGACATGGCGCGCAAGGTCGTCGCTGCCCTCGGCCCTGACCCGACACCGTCGAGCAGGCAGCGGCACGACATCGCGGACTCGGTCCACCTCGCGGAGCTCTGGCTCAACGACGCGACCGTCTTCCCCGCCGTCGCCGCTCCCCCGGCGGCGTGGAGCCGCGCGGAGTGGGTCGAGAACACGATGGCCACGTGGCAGACGATGGTCGAGCCGATCGTGTCCACGATCGCGTCGTCGCTCGGGGACGTCATGATGCGGCGGATGAGCGACGAGCCGGAGCTCGCCGGGATGCAGCAGATGTTCCAGCCGATGCTGCAGCAGTCGGCGTCGAGCATGTTCGGCGTGCAGTTCGGCCAGGCGCTCGGCAAGCTGGCCACGGAGGTCGTCTCGGCGACCGAGGTGTCGATGCCCCTCCTGCCACGGCCGCAGGTCGCGCTGCTGCCGACGAACCTCGCCGTGTTCGGCGACGGGCTCGACCTGCCGGAGCGCGACGTGATGCTGTACCTCGGCCTCCGCGAGGCGGCCAGGCAGCGGCTCTTCGCGGACGTCGGCTGGCTCGGGCCGCAGCTCGTCGCCTTCGTCCAGCACTACGCCCGCGAGATCACCGTCGACCTCAGCGCCCTCGAGGAGTCGTTCGACGACATGGGCGGGGACCCGATGTCGATGAACGACCTCGCCCAGCTCGGCAACGAGATGAGCCGCAGCCTGTTCTCGCCCCAGCGCACGCCGGAGCAGGCCGAGGTGCTCGCACGCCTCGAGACGCTGCTCGCGCTCGTGGAGGGGTGGGTGGACGACGTGGTCGCTCAGGCAGGGGGGCGGTACATGCCGAGCGCCCACTCGCTGGCTGAGACCGTACGGCGGCGCCGTGCGGCCGGAGGGCCGGCCGAGCAGGTGTTCGCGTCGCTCGTCGGCCTCGAGCTCCGCCCGCGTCGGACGAGGGACGCCGCCAACCTCTGGGCGGCGCTCCGGGAGGCGCGCGGCGTCGAGGGCCGAGATGCCGTCTGGCATCACCCGGACACCATGCCCACCGCCGCGGACCTCGACGACCCGCTCGGCTTCGTGAGCGGCGAGAGCCGCCACGGCACCGACGACCTCGACGCGGAGCTCGCCAAGCTCCTCGAGGAGGAGCGCGGCGGCGAATGAGCTCAGCGCCGCCTGAGGCAGTCACGGCCTTCCTCACGACCTCGCATCCCAGCTCCCGTGCAGGACGCCGAGGGGTTCGACGCCGAGGGGTTCGAGGAGACGCGGGCACAGGCGGCTCGAAGGGAGCTCTGCCTCCGAACGGTTCGTGACCGGACGACGGTTCCCGGCTCGCGTCCTTCGGCCGGGATGCGCTGGCGGCCCCTGATGCTACGGAACGGGCTGGTCGGGAGCCGCGTGTACGGGGATGGCCCTCGGGTCAGAAGACCACGCGGGCCGCACGGAGAGACTCAGCGGCAGCGGGGTCTCCGTCGCTGCGGAGGCTGCACTCGTCGGAACGCCCCGAGAGCAGCCGCAGGAAGGACACCGCGTCCTCCGTGACGTGCGCGACCGGCTCCCCGACTCCGACACGCCACGACCCGCCTCCCTCGCCTTCGAGCGTGAGCTCGAGGGCAGGTCCCTGCCAGTGGAGGTCGAGGTCCCGCACCACCTGTCGCACCACCTCCGGCTCGGCGACCGTGACCTCGCGCTGGCTGCCCAGCGCACGGGCCAGGTCCACCCGATGCATCCACACGTCGCGGGTGGCGATGACATCGACGAAGTAGGCGAGGGTGGCACCTCGGGGCAGCCCTGTGGAGGTCGGGAGCGGGAGCCGCCGGAGGAGCGGCGGCCACGCCTCACCCTTCGCGGGCGCCTCCGCCGCCCACCGCGCGAGGTCGGCGACGATCTCCCGGGCCCCGAGGCTCGCGCGGGCCCGGACCTGCGAAGCGCTCAGGTGGTCCACGAAGGTCGAAGAGCCCCTCAACGACATGCGCCACGCGTACCCGTAGTGCCTCGCCATCGCCGTCTTGCTCGTCGCGCACTCTGCGGCACCGGCGAGGTGGGCGACCATGTCGCGCACGCTCCACCCGATGCAGTCTGTGGGTCGGGACCAGTCGTCGCCTTCCAGGGTGTCGACAACCGAGGTGAGAACCCGGTACTCCGCGGT